>JAPKXR010000259.1 GCA_026394715.1 Methanomicrobiales archaeon
TGATGAATGATCTCTGCTTTGCCACGCTCTTTTTGTGAAGTATCCCGTATCTACCGGATGCACCTTTCAAAGCGGGTGCCATAGGCAACCGTTACCCTGATGCCAGGTCATCAAAAAAAGCGGTCTTCTCCTTTCGTTTAAATGATCTTTTCCGGTATTCAGAACGAGCCTCTTCAGCCTTTTCAGCAAAGAGGATCGCGTAGCCAATGGAAAGGTCGGTCGCCTGCCTGGGAAAAATAACGGGTCGTGGAAGCCGGGAAAACCTGCCAAAAAAGACCTCAGCGGCTGCAGTATCAGGTATCCCCGATAAACACGACATCAGGTAAATTCTGGAAGTGCTGATCGCCAGTCACAATCGTGTGGTGTCCAATCCTTGCAGTGGCCATGATTATTGCGTCTGCTATACCACCCTGTATCTCCTTATGACGTAACATCCCCGCCAACGTTGCGATCTTCCTGTCAACAGGAATCATGGGAGATCGTATGAGCAGATCGTTAATCCTGGATTCAACCATGTTCCCGCCATGGCCGGAATATTTTTGGGAGACTTCCGCAATGGTAATTGCTGACACGCAGAGGTCCTCTATACCTTCAATATAGTTCGCGTGCTTCCTTTGACCTGCCTTCAAAATGCGCAATCCATACCCATGTATCAAGAAGGTAAGCGATAGGGATCATCCTCCTCTTCCCGCCCGGACGACCCGGTATCGGGCATACACCCGAACGTCGAGGGTAAATTTTTTCTTCGTTCTCTAAACAGGAAATTGATGGCATCATCGTAGGTTTCCAGGTGTTCCATCTCTTTGACCTGCTCAAGGGTCGTTTTTGTCAGCTGGGTGATCTGGATGGTGGTCCTCGGGATTGTGATGTGTGACTTCTTGTGCTGTTCAGACTTAGCAGGGTCGGACTGGTTTTTACTATCTGGTGCCTGGATAACCCGGGCGGCTTTTGACATAACTATGAACTATAGTTTATAATTAAAAAATCTTTTCTTTAAAAAAAAGTCTTCATAAGGGGATCAATGTCAGGCCTGTTTATAATTACCGGACACCGATAATTGTGGGAAGTCGCTATCAGCATCTCCCCCTGGTCAGTTCCCCGTGAATTTGACCAGTAACGGGTTATGCTTGTTCAGTTATGTATCATTGGGAAAATAGTGTGAATCAAGAATCTGCTGTCAAATAAAAAGCATTTATATTTTCATTGGCCCGGTACATCCGACCGGTATGGTTGACCCGTCCCTTCCCGGTATAATTGGCAGGATTTTTTTCTAAAATATTGGGTACCGCTATGGACACCTGCACCTCACTTCAGGTAAAGAAGGACCGGGTCCAGGTCTGAAAATCCGACCAGGTGCCCGGCGTTTCTCTGCTGTGACTGATCGCCCCCGTATACGACAAACGATCGGCCAGGGGGATTCCCTGATAATGTATTCCAGTATGCAATTTCTTTAAAATAATCATTATTTACCGTCCTCCCTGACTTTATCTCAACCGGGACCAGCTCTGTTCCCCGGTATTCGATAAGACAGTCTATCTCATGCCCGTGCTGGTCCCGCCAGAAGAACAGGTTGGCTTCCTTTGCCTGGTTGAACCGGCATTTTAAGAATTCCGTAACAATCAGCGACTCAAAGAGACCACCTTTCAATGGATGATAGATAAGATTATCTGGGCTTTGTATTCCTGCCAGGTGCACGGCGAGGCCCGGATCGGTGAAATAGAGTTTGGGCATCTTCACTAGCCGCTTATTGAAGTTTTTATGGTGTGGCCTGATGAGGATGATAATACATGATGTTAGAAGGAGTGACAACCACTCTTTTGCGGTATTGTGCGTAATCCCGCAATCTTGTGCAAGAGAAGAATAATTCACAATCTGCCCGTTTCGAAAGGCGCACATCTTTAAGAAAGTCTGGAATGTCGAGAGGTTATGCACTTGTTTCAACTGGTGCAGATCACGCTCAAGATATGTCTGGATATACGACGAATAAAAATCCGCCGGCTCGATCGGATTACTATACAACCGGGGAAAGAAGCCGGTATAGAGGTACTCTTCATACGGTTTGATGGGAAATCCCCCGCGGAAAAGTTCCCTCATCGAGAGGGGCAGCAACCTGATGATCCCGACACGTCCGGCAAGGGACTGGGAGATACTCTCCATGAGCAGGAAATTCTGGGAACCGGTCAGAATAAATTGCCCGGGCCGGTTGTACTTGTCCAGCACACCCTGGAGGTATGAGAAGAGTTCCGGGACTCTCTGCACTTCATCGATAATTGCACCGGTCTTTTCAAACTGTGCGAGGAAGCTCCGTGGATCTTCATATGCAAAGGCACGGGTATCGGGATCTTCGAGTAGTACATAGGGTTTTTCCGGGAACACCGACCTGACAAGTGTTGTCTTTCCTGACTGGCGGGGGCCGATGACAGAGACTGCAGGAAATTCTTCGGCAAGTCTCTTCAGTTTCTTTTCAGCATCTCGTTTGATCATGGCGATGTACCCCTATTAGTACTGGACAATTTGTAAATTACTTTGCCAATCTGTCGGTACTATCTATGACCGGTATACTATAAAACCTTCATCCAGGATCCCGGCACCGGAAAGAGAACGACACCCATCCGGGAAACCTATCCGCCTGTAAATCCCGACTATGGCCCATAGCAAATCCCGCATTGACCTCCGTTTCCACCAGGACGGAAAAAAGGCTGATTGCATCGATTTTATCAGGATTCCTCCTATCCCAGAGCATTATTTAGACGTTATTCTTTTCCGGGCACCGTAAACGCCAACGTTCTCACCCCTGAATCGCCATTTTTTTGATGTTTCGCAATCATGAGAGTAGCCCCGGGGAAACGGTCACGTAAGTCATGGGGACCACCTCGCTTGTGCACCGGATCCCTTTCCTGGCCGGGGTACCCGCGAGCCCGTGTTACATCAGGCTCAGATCCGGACCATCAACATGATATCCGGCCCTGGTGATCAGGTCTTTGATAGTTGCCGGTGTTGGGTGCGTTGTTGCTGATGGGGAATGTTGCAAAAATCAATACGGAAAAACGAGTGGTCTGGACTCAAAGTCACTAGCGGAAAAAATGGAAAATCCCCCTCCCGCTCAGTACGCAACGGAAACTCCAGGTCATGCAGTGGTTTAATCTCTGTCACAATCTCTGTTTACGTTTACGGTTCTGTTTCTTCCCTGAGTCATCGGGAATAATCTTTTGCGATTTTTCCATGGATTCAATCGCTTCTTTATACCGTTTGAGGTGGCTAAGTGCGATGCTGCGGTTGAACCACGCCATCGAATCCCCCGGATTAATCCTGATCGCGTTATCATAGGATATGAGCCCGTCATCATGGCGACCGAGTCTCGAAAACGCTACGCCCCGGTCCAACCACGCATCAGGATAATCAGGATTGATCAGAAGCGCCTTATCTAAGGATGCGATCGCTTCCTCATTCCGGCCGAGCATGAGAAGCATATTACCGCGGTTGCACCATACATTTGCAGGACCAGGACCGATGTTGAGCAGGTGGTCATAGGATTCGACGGCTTCTTTATACCGTTTGAGGTGGCCAAGCGTGATGCTGCGGTTGAACCATGCATCAGAATTACCAGGACAGATCTTGAGCGTCGTATCATAGGATATAAGCGCTTCTTTATACCGGCCGAGCCCGAAAAAAGCGTTGCCGCGGTTGAACCATGCCTCTGAATCACCAGGGTTGATCCCGAGTGCGTTGTCGTACGATGCCACCGCACCGTCATACCGGCCGAGCCCGAAAAAAGCGTTGCCGCGGTTGAACCATGCCTCTGAATTCTCTGGATTGATAGTAAGCGCTTTGTCATAGGATTCGATCGCTTCTTCTTTCCGGTCGAGTTCCTCAAGTGCATGGCCACGGCTGAACCACCCATCGGGATCATCGGGGTCGATCCTGAGCGCTGTGTCATAGGATGTGAGCGCATCATCGTAGCGGCCGAGTCCTTCAAGTGCGTTGCCGCGGTTGAACCACGCAGCGCAATTATCTGGCTTGATTTCGAGCGCTGTGTCATAGGATGCGACCGCATCATCATAAAGGATGAGTCTTTCAAGTGAGATACCGCGGTTGAACCACGCAGCGCAATCATCAGGATTGATCCTGATCACGTTGTCGTACGATGCGACCGCTTCACCATGCCGGCCGAGTTCATCAAGCCCGTTGCCGCGTCCCAGCC
The DNA here is from genome assembly GCA_026394715.1 of Methanomicrobiales archaeon. Taxonomy (GTDB): domain Archaea; phylum Halobacteriota; class Methanomicrobia; order Methanomicrobiales; family Methanospirillaceae; genus CAIKOD01. The sequence goes on from JAPKXR010000259.1 coordinate 4,202, forward strand.
ACGCATCGGGATCCTCTGGATTGATAGCAAGCGCTTTATCATAGGATTTGATCGCTTCTGTATTCCGGCCGAGTTCCTCCAGCGCATTCCCGTGACCCACCCACGCATCAGAATTACCAGGATTGATTTTGAGCGCTTTATTAAAAGATCGGAGGGCTTCTTTATATCGGCCAATATTGACATATTCGGTTCCTTTGTAGTAATAATCGTCTGCAGTGTTCCTGGTCCGCATGAATGAACTGATTAACCGGGCAGGACTTCACCGTTTTGATTTATTTCCCGCCCGGGATCTCACCGTACAACAACATCCGCATCACCCAGAACCACATTTGATCCGTATGGATAGGCAAAAAAACACTATTATTACCCGGGGCATTCTGTTACATTCAATTTTATGAACATCCGACCTTTACATCCGGATAAACCCAAGGTTGGTATCCGCCCCTGATGATCACGGGGTAACGCATCAGATTCCCGGGGGACAGGAGTTATCATTCGCTTCATCGCCCTTACGGCAATAGTTGGTCCCGGATTTGTCATCACCCGATCAGACTGGTGAACGGAGAATACATAATTATATAATGGTAATATACAAATTACCATAAAATTGTATATTAGGAATATCTATGATACCCGACAAACGGCTGGAAGAATTGCTCCTTGACCAGAAAGAAACATTTCTCTCGCGGAGTCCCGGCATATCAAGGCGAGTGGATTTCAACCGGTACTGTGCAAATGAACAGGTTGTGGTGATATCCGGGATCCGCAGGAGCGGGAAATCCACGCTGATGAGGCAGTTTGCAGGAAGGTACAAGGAGTTTTATTATATCAATTTCGATGACGAACGATTAATTGACTTTGAGCTGTCAGATTTTTCCAGTCTCACCTTAGCGTTTAATAAAATGCATCCTGCTACCAGGGTGATGTTCATTGACGAGATCCAGAACGTACAGGGATGGGAGCGGTTCATCAGGCGGGTCCATGATGAAGGATATAAGGTCTTTCTTACCGGCTCGAATGCAAACCTGCTCGGGTCTGATCTTGCCACGCACCTCACGGGCAGGTATTCAAAGATTGAACTGTACCCGTTTACCTTCAATGAGTTGCTGAACTTTGAGCATATCGAATATGATCCGGTGAGTTCATCAAAGAAGGCAGAACTTCTCCTTGCATTCGACAGATATCTTTTTCAGGGCGGGTTCCCGGAATTTTTAAAATACCGCGACGATGAGTTCTTGAAGCGCATTTACGATGACATCCTGTTCCGTGACATTATCACCCGGTTTGGCATACGCGATACAAAGGGATTTCGGCAGCTTGTTCAATACCTCTTCTCGAATATGACCAAGGAAGCGAGTTATCACTCCTTAAAGAATGCGTTGGGCTTTAAGAGTGCGATGACAGTCCGTAGTTATATCGGATTTTTGGAGGAGTCATACCTTATCTTTGAGCTCTTCAAGTATGATTTCTCGTTAAAGAAACAATATGCCAACCCGAAGAAGATCTATGTGATTGATAACGGGATGAGAAATGCGGTATCCTTCCGGTTTTCCGGCGATGAAGGACGGCTCCTGGAAAATCTCGTGTTCATTGAGCTAAAACGAAGGAATGCCGGCATGTATTATTATCGGAGTAAGCACGAGTGTGATTTTGTCACAGAGGACAAAGGGGCACTTACCTCCGCCATCCAGGTCTGTTTTGAACTGAATGATTCGAACCGTGAGCGCGAGGTGAATGGACTCCTGGAAGCGATGACAGAGCTCGGGATCAAAAAGGGCATGATTCTCACCTACAACCAGGACGAAAATATTCCTGTGAGAAAAGGACTGGATATTGTTGTTGTTCCGGTTTGGCGCTGGCTGCTGGAAGAGCCGATACCCGGGGACTGCACCTGAGCCACTCGAGTGTGGGTGGACCATGGTCCGGAAAACACCCCATATCGTCACCGAAGCAACACCAGCCACGATCACGAAGACCTCGGTAGTCCAGTTATTTATGGCACGGGGAGAGACCGTCCCGCTTGCCC
>JAPKXR010000242.1 GCA_026394715.1 Methanomicrobiales archaeon
CTATTTACTCATCGTTGCGCTGATGGTGTTGCTCGTAGCCGGGGCAGGGTTTGCCGGTTGTACTGGTACCACACCCGCGGCCCCTCAGACGACACCTGTTGCAACCGTAACAACCACCCAGCCGGTTAGTACACCGGTTGCCACTCAGGTAGTTACTGTGGTCCCGACCACAGCAAAACCAACCGGCCCCCCCCAGACCCTTTTAGTCGCCACGACAACGAGTCTTTATGATACAGGACTCCTCGACTATCTCCAGCCGCTGTTTGAACAGCAGACCGGCGATAAGCTGAAGATTACGTCACAGGGGACCGGAAAGGCCATCGAACTCGCAAAACGTGGCGATGCAGATATCCTGCTCGTGCATGACCCGGCAAGCGAAATGGCGTTCATGGAGAATGGTACCGGGCTGAACCGCCGGACCTTTGCGGACAATTACTTCATTATCGTTGGACCACCCAATGACCCTGCAGGTATCAAGGGTATGACTCCCGAAGCAGCGTTTGCTAAGATCAGGGCTGACGGGAAGAACAATACCGCAAGTGTTGCATTCGTTTCGAGAGGTGACGGGTCCGGTACTCATTCCGCAGAAAAGAGGATCTGGGCAAATGACAAGTTAAACTATGCAAAGGATGTCCAGGGCTCAGGAAAATGGTACATAGAAGCGGGTAAAGGCATGGGAGAGACACACCAGATGGCCAGTGAGAAAGGCGCCTATACTCTCACCGACGAAGGGACCTACCTTGCCTACAAGGGAAAACTTAAACTTGACCCGATTGTAACAACGGGTGATTCCCTCCTGAATGTCTATAGCGTCATGACCGTATACAACCCAAAACAGCCGGTTGAAAAGATCAACGCTGCAAATGACTTCGTCAATTTCCTGATTGCACCCAACACCCAGGCAGCAATTGCTGCCTACGGGAAGGACAAGTACAACAAGAGCCTCTTTACACCAATAACCGCAGGAGTGCCCAAAGGTATACCCGCTGGTATCCCGGTGGATTACACGACACCAGCAGTTGCGACAAAACCACTGGTTATCTTCAGTGATAAGGACCTCACGGCCTCCTTCACGAAGCTTGCGATCGTCTATGTGAAAGCTCACCCCGACACCGATGTCCAGTTGTATTTCGGTACAAGCAGCGCCGAGATTAACAAGCTCACGAAGAATGGTGAGATAGCTGACGCCATAGCAATCGCTGATCCGACTCTTATTGAAACGCAGTTGTACCCGAAATATACAGAATATTATGTCAGGTTTGCAAGCCAGACCAATGCGACGACTGGTGTAAAAACCGAGTACGGTATTACCGGCCTGTCCATTGCAGTGAACCCGGAGGGTGCGATTCAGTGGATCCAGTTGCTCCTCGGCAGTGGCGGCCAGGAAATCCTTAAAGGAAGCGGCCTGACACCACTCGATCCTCCATTAGGACGTGGAAATGTTCCATTCTCGCTCATGCCACCCGTGGTAAAAGGTTGAATGGTTTACCCTCATTTTTTCTGATTTTTGTAAATTTTCTTTCAGCACCAGAGAGTTTGGTGACGAAAAAGCGGCATTTTCAAAAGGTTCCATGCAAAGGAGATGTGCCAGGGCACATGATGCTAGGTATATATGGCTTAAAAAGCAACCTTTAAATACAAAATAATTCTTCGGCGAAGAGGTGAAGTGGCCCTATGGAAACCCCTGAAACTGTTATGGAAATGCCGGAAACACCCTTGTACTGTTCAATATCGGACAGCCCCAGCTTTTGCGTGACGCTGAAGCTTGGTGGGCGGACCGAAAAAATTGTCAGCCGGTCTCCCGAGCACTACCTGAAGGCGGTTGTAGATGCGTCTGTTGCCTGGGTCGACTTTACTACGAAGGAACTTGAACAGGAGATAGAGATTATCGGCCCTGCAATGGGATTCCAGAGAGTTGACTACCAAAAACTGTTTTCCGGGTTCTATTCTTCGTACGAGGACTACGATGACGAGCTGGGAATTATGCTTCCTGCGGTTGCCATGACCGAGACTGACATCATTGTGCGCCCGATTATTATTCTGATCAAAGGGAATACGATTGTTACCGTGCACAACGAGGACATCAACCGGCTCCTGAAATTCTCCCGTTATGCCCAGCCATTCCTGAAGAAACTTAATGCGGACAACACCCCCGATAGCATCACGCTGGTCCTTGAGCGGATTATTGATGAGAATAATGACCGTAATTTTGAATTTCTCCGTGGGATTGAGGCACACGGGGATAGTATCAGCAAGGCATTGATCGAGGAGAAGATAGGCAGGCAGCAGATAGCCCGTGACATCTATAATATGAAGCACATCCTGATCAATTACCTAAACGTGCTCTGGGCGACGAAGGACGTGACAGAATCACTCCGTTACGGTGATTCAGACCTTATCACCGACGATGAACACCTCCTCGGGAGGATCGGGATACTTTCGAACAACCTCGACCGCCATATCGAACTGTCCGAGCAGATGTCAAATGTACTCGCATCCGGTCTTGAAGTGATGCAGAGTATCTACAATAACCAGTTGCAGAGCCTCAATAACCGGTTTGCCCTGGTCACTGCCTACTTAACGGTGCTCGGCACGGCATTCCTTGTCCCGAATACCATCGCGACAATTGTGGGTAGCGGGGTGATGGGAGGTACGATGGGAGAGCAGTGGTGGTACATACCATTGCTTGGTATCTCGACTATCGTTGCAACACTAAGCTCATTCCTCTGGGTGCTCTATGTCTGGAAACGCCGGAAAGATGACCTATAACGTGAGACTGTATGGTGAGAGCGGGGTGGGGATAACGGTCCACCACTCATATTTTCTATGTGCTGTTCTTTCGAGGGAGGCTAGATCTCTTTTGACCTGATCAATACAATGTAGTTTTTTTCCGTGGTAAGGTATAGTCATGAACAATCTGATCTGACTCTACATTTGCCAGCATTTTACGCGTTTTTTTGGTCCTTTCAGCAAATCCAGGGGTCTGGCAATTCCATAATGCAAATTGGTAAGGCCCAGGTGGAGGCATTTTTCGGGTGAGCATTACCGACAACGTTCCACGATGGATCAAGAAAAGTCTTCGTCGTGTGATCACTCCAGGTCTTCAGGTGATGCATTGTTGGGTTTGTGACCCCTGGCATTCTTCCCGGTTTACTCTCCATGGTAGAGAGTTGCCCTGGCTGTGATTCCATGGTCTTGGGCAACGTCGTGCGCCGCAAAAATAATACCCGTGACCACCTGGCGTAGGATTATTTGTAAATGCCCTTTATTCACCCAAAGAAATGGTCATTTTGGAGTGAACCCGGGGTAACCGGGTAATCGGTTAAAAAGTTACGGGTCAATTGTCACGGGTACTCTGTACCAAATGCAGCAACGTCCGGGCCAGTGCAACCGGGGTGAAATTATTCGGGAATATATCCCTGTTCCACAAGATAGGCTGCGATCCGGTCCTCTACATCAGGGGTGTCCCATGGTATGATCCGGTCCACCTTCTCCCAGGCAGATTGTAACTCCTTATCTCCTGTGTGCAAGGCAAGGGTCCCTGTCACCGTTCCGAGGAGCATCCTTTTTTTGGAATAAACCCGGAAAACCACGCACCGGTAGAACTTGCACTGTGCCGCACTCGTCATGTGGATAGTACAGACGATCTTCTCCCGGGAAGGACGAAGAAACCGGCATGCAGACGGATGCTCCTGAATCCATGTCAGGTCGAGGAATAATTCTCGTTTATCCTCGTCAACTGTTGCATAGAACGGTGTCCCGGTGGAGACCGAACTGCATTCAAATTCAAATGGTCTGACCTCGCGGTCAATCTCAATATAATCCCCCATGTACATGCAACAGGTCCCGCACTGTTTACAGTTGAATGCCATTCCTACCTCCGTAACTTCATGCAGTTGAGAATATTCTCGTAGCCGGTCAATAGTTGTCAATGTGTTTCCCTGGTAACCCGGTGCCGGTAATCAGATGTTCCGGATTACCTGATTGTCTGCCAGATCGCGAATACAAATTCGAGCGCAATGAGGACAATAATGACCCACTCAAGGTTATTAGAATGCTGGATCCGCACTTCATCTGATAGCATGGAGTAGGTCTCCTGGATAACTTCAATTTTCCTGCTGACGCTGTCGCTCCACTGGCGACTCCGGCTGACTTTCAGTACCATGTCATACACGCGGGCGTAATAGACGTCTTCTGTTACCTTGATCAGGTTATTTACTTTTTCGATGATCTCTGATATCTCTGCGGATGTCCTCATCTGCCCGGCCATGATTGCGTGGTACTGCCTGCTCCGGCGGAACCCGGGAAGCTTGTCCGCAAGGTCGATATCATCGTACATCTTCTCCATCTGGCGTGTCAGTTCACGGTCATAGTACCGGAGTTCGAGGACCTGCACGTTTGCAAATTCTATCAGGTCGATAATATCGGCAGGGTTTTCAGGTTCACACAAAAGGGCTGAGTCCCATGAGAGGATGGCCAGGTCATCGGTGCGGTAAGAGAGTGAGTTCCTGGTGATCTCCTCGCGCATCTGTGGTGAAATATTGCACCGCTCTCCCGTCATCAGGGTGACTGGATCGATGGAGTGGTCAATCCCGTCCATGACGTAGATGGTGTAGTCCTCAAAAAATTCAAAATCAATCGTCATATCCTTCTGGTGAGGGCGGAGAATATCCCCGATTGTCGTTAAATATTGCTGGAAAATTCCTGCCATTCCGTCCTGGCCGAAAAAGAGAATCGCTGTGTCCTCCAGGTCAGAAACGGGGGATACGCTATTTTCGTACACAAAACACAGGCTGATCGCCCCGATATCATAGACTTTTGCAATCACCCAGAAATCAAAGTCCCGGTCACCCCGGTTCACACGGACGGTGTCCATCCTGAGCATGAGGGGGGGTTCTTCCATCATGATTGACTTAGGCTGGACTCGCTGAAAACTGGCACGACCTAAAGAATAATTCGCCGCCAGCGCTTCAGCAAGAGATTTTTCCAGTCGTTCGAGGTTAATTTCCCTGCCAATATCATATATCCGGTAATAGCGGCACGAATACATGTGATACAACATCCACCCTGTTTATTCGTTATCGTCAAACAGGTATCATTACCATTATGCACTCCCTGCAGATACCTATTTTCGTTATTATCAGTGGGAGTGATTACCTTGAGGGGACCCTCATGCCGGTTTTGCATTTTTCAACAGTACATCCCTTTTTGTGATGCCCGATTCTACGAAACCACTGCCAGTGCCGCTTCAATCTATTGGTGGAATCCGCCTGTCTTTTTTTTGTAACCTAAAACTATCATCCCGTAAGTTTTCGATTCAAGCCACGTTTGAATCATAAGACTACCCATGGCACGGTGACGAAAATGTAAAATTGAATGCCTGCCAGGATGAGCAAAACTGCCCCCTGATAACCACATTGCTAGTCTGGCCCAGGTCCACCGGAACCTTCCAAAATTGGTTTTTCAGAACAATTCCCCTGATCACCAGACCTACCGAAACCCTTATCTCTCAACAAATATCTCCCTAATAGAGAGGCAACCGTATGCTCGAAGTAATGAAATGTAATGTATGTGGCAAGATTGTCATGGTTGTACACAGCGGTGCGGGTATCTCCGTCTGTTGTAACCAGCCGATGGAACGACAAATTGAAAAGGCTGAAGACCAGGGGAATGAAAAACACCTGCCCGTGGTCGGGAAGACAGAGAAAGGGATTCTCGTGAAAGTCGGGTCTGTTCCCCACCCGATGGAGGGGGAGCATTATATTGAATGGATCGAAGTTACGATGGGTAATTATCTCTATGTCCGGGGTCTTTCACCCGGCGAGTTGCCAGAAGCGGAATTTCCAGTCAGTTCGACGGATGTAAAAGTCCGTTCGTACTGCAATAAGCATGGCCTGTGGTCGAATAAACCTAAAAAACATTAAATTTTTCCGCGTTTTGTATCATCCGTCGGGTTTTACGGGATTTTTTTACTGCAGTCCTCCCGTTTAATGCAGCCGCAAATCCTCATTCGTAACAGGGCTGCCTTACGACCCAAGGCAGTATTACGGTGGGGAAATGGCTGATTTCTCCGGGGTACCCATATGCGGGAGTTCTTCGACCCGTTTTCAATCCCAAGGTGCGAAGGGTTGTCACCACCGTTCAAAACCCATTCATTTATCCGGTCACCTCACATTATTCCGTTTACGAAACCTGTCGGGAAGGAGAGGGTATACTGCTCGAATTTATTTTTGCAATAATCCTGGCGATCGGAATCGGGGTCCTCGCATCCATCCTCGGAGTCGGTGGCGGGTTCCTGATGGTCCCGGCGTTCACCCTCCTCTTTGGTCTTGACCAGAAGATGGCTGTTGGGACGAGTCTCGCGGTGATTGTTGCGACCTCCTTATCAGGGTCGGTTTCTTTCGTCCGCCAGGGGAGAATATTCTACCGCGCCGCCATTGTTATGATTATTCCGGGAATGATTGGGGCTGTGATTGGGGGTCTGCTCACCGCTGTACTGCCTGGTCCATGGCTTGGCCTGATCTTTTCAGGGGTGATCATACTCTTCGCGGTTGCCATACTTTCCGGGGACCGCACCCTGGTTTTTCCTATTTCCATCGGGCCGTCATTCAACGAGGAATGCAGGGATTGTTATTCCACCTGCGTCACGATGAGGATGTATTACCTCCACCTTATTGCCTGGGGGCTCTTTTCAGGACTTATTGGTGCCGTGTGCGGTCTTGGGGGTGGGGTTGTTAATGTGCCGGCACTTTTTATTCTTGGCATGCCCATCCATTTTGCCGCAGCAAGTTCCACGTTCATTATTTTTTTCACTTCGCTCTCTGGTGCCGCAGTACATCTTGCCCTGGGGCACATCCTCCCGTTGGTTGCGCTCCTGTTTGCAGCAGGTGGATTTTTTGGAGCACAGATTGGGTCAAGGCTTGCCCCAATGGTCCCGGCGGAATCCTTAAAGAAGATAATCGCTGTAATGTTTATCCTGATTGCGACGGGGACGATTGTTAAGACGATTCTCTCCTGATTTTTCCGCGGAGTCCTTGTCAGTCCCCTTTAAGGTACCTATTCTGCAGGATTTTATACCAAAATTACTATTCCCTATATTTTGGGTCCGCCCCTATACCCGGCGGGGCAGCACCAGGGACCGGGACAATGCCACGGGGACGAGAGTATTCTTAGGAATCTTCTTTGATTGGCAGAGAATTTAATGGATCCCGGGTAACAGGGCCCGGTTGTTGGGAAATTGACAATTGTATTTGGACCCGGCAGGACTATCTCATTTATTCAAAAAACTTCCATCGGTACAGGATGATAAACCCCCCGATTACCGGTTTTGCGTCCATTTTTTTGTGCTGATATCCGTCGCCTGTACTCCTGCGGGTAACGTAACCGGAACACCTCTTCAAACCGGGATATATCATTCTCTCATCTATTTTTCGGTGAGAAGATTTCAAAACATGGCATATGGAGTCCTTAAGAGATATCTTCTTCTGATATTGACCCGAATGTAAAACAGCACAAAAGTAACCCTTCCAACCGGGGCTTTTCATTTTAAAATTTTCAGACCTGGTCAATCCCATGAATAATAAGGAACGCCCACATGAAATTCACTGGCGGGGAGAGTTTCCGCCGTCCCTGTTACATTATATTATTGATAATGCCGGTGAGGGGATCTGGTACATTGACCAGAACAATCGTATCCTCGTGGTAAATCCAAAAGGTGCAGCAATCGTTGGTTATTCCCCCGAAGAGATGATCGGGCATTCACCGGTTGAGTACCTTACATTTGCAGATTCGGAGGCTTCAGGGAACAAGGTTGTCGATAAAGATGGTGTGCATACGCTTCATAAGGTTATCAGGAAGGACCGGTCAACAATGCTCGTAGTCTCCAGGACTATCCCACTTCATCGGGCGGATGGATCATATTGCGGGGCGTTGATTTATTTCCTCGATATTCTTGAGACTGCTAAATGGGAACGAAAGGACCATAAATCGGAATCAGTACTTCATGAAGTCACGGCGGAACGAGACCTGCTCCACCAGATCATTAAAAAATTTCCCGATGAAATCAGTATTTTTGACCGTGAATGCCGCTATATGTTTGTCAATACGGCCCGGGCTGAGTCTGCAGGTATCAGGCCCGGGGAATTTATTGGTAAAACTCCCGGGGAAATTACGGTAGTATCTTCAGATTCCACCCGGCTTGAGGACCTGGTGCAATCGGTTTTTCATCTCGGAAATCCAGTGGTTGATGAAGAGGTATATATGGCCGAAGAGGGGGAGATTACCCGGTATTTCTATGCTGGGCCAATTATTGGCCCGGACTGCGGTATTGCAGCGGTATTCATGATCTCAAGGGTTACGTTGATCTATGACCACGTGAATGAATAAGCCCCTGGATTTCTTATCCCGTTGGTCTCTGCCCGGGACTAATCCGCCATGATTGTAGCGCATTCAAAAAAAAGAGGTCCGGTCGAGTGCCCCTCATACGAATTCGAACGGTGCAATAAACTATTTTGGGCTTTATACAAGTGGTGAAGGCTGGACCTCGCCTGCAAACGGCAGACGGGCGACTTTAAGGAAGACCTGTTCATCAGTTGCTTTCAATTTATCGAGGATAAGGTCCTTACCGCGCCGGGTCATGGCGAACACCGGTATGGCCGTGCCTGCCTGGAGGAGCGCTTTTTTCCCCGCGATTTCCCTTACCCATTTCGATGCGCATGCCGTGATAAGGTCGGCTGTGGCTGCAAATCCTTCTGCCTCTTCCCGGGTTATACCTGTTGTATGCACCGCAATAATCAGTGCTTGGGGACAGATCCCCCGAATTCGTGCAGCATCAGTTGCGGTGGTCACCGTGACAGCGATCTGGCGGTAGCCTTCAGTAAAAGCAAGAGCAGTACCTGCAGGCTGGTCTATCCGTGCTGTTTTTGGGTCTAGGACAATCCCACCTGCTTCTTCAATCTTTTTTATTATACCAAAGAGGGGGGATGTCTTCACAAGTCCTGACATGCGTCCGCCGATCCCCTGTACAAGCTCGGGACTCCTGACAATGACGGTGCCCGCCCCGTCTGATGCAATTACTGCGCAGTCGATGGTCCCGAGTTTCAGTCCGGCACTGATCAGCTCCGACGCACCAAACCCGACAAATTCCCCACTACCCAGTACTTCACGTGCATTGGTGCACATGCCATACACGGCCATCCTGTTCGAAAAATTCTCTTCGACAGCTCCTGGAGTGATCAGGTGAACGGGACGTGCGAACCGTTCCGCAAGAGGGCATGTTGCGATCATCGCCCTCCCGACGTCAATAATTTTACCATCCCGAATAAGAATACGACTCTTACCGATCGCTTCGATAATATGTTCGTCCGACGGGTCATCCATGAATGCTCACAAAAATGTAACGTTATTATTCTGTAGTATTAAGTTCCACCGGAATTGGCACGTCTTCGGACGTTGAAAAAAAGGAGCTTACTATTTTCTATCCATCAGAAATATACCAACTCCTGCAATCCCCAGTGCAAGAATAAAAGGAACGGTGGTCCCTGATGCCTTTGTCGGCGTTGGTGTGGTTGTCGGCGGTTTTGATGTTGGGGTTGTTACTGTTGTCGGTGGGGTCGTTGTTACCGTTATCGTCGTCGGCGGTGGAATTACTTCACGCATCGTTGAAAGTTCCACGTTATCGATATATCCTTCTGCAGCAGACTCGGTATCCCCGTAGAGCCCGATGGATGTGATCGTGAGCCGGTTCAGGGTATGGAGTTCCTGTGCGAAGTTAACATAATACCCCCATACCATCGTCTTGTTTTCTTTATAACTGACTTTGATATCCGCGTTCATCAGTTCTTTATTGTACCTGATAATGACATGGTAGGTCTCATTATCTTCAAATTTCGTGGTGGGGCCCCCATAGGAGTCATGATAACTGCTCACTTCGGCCAGGTTATTATTCTGGGTGATTACCTGGAGCCACATCAACTTCCCGTTTTTCTTGTCGGAGAATTTTGAAAAAACATTGGTGCCGCGGGTGATATCCATTTCACTGCTGGACATACCAAACTGGAATGATAGTTCCTTATCGGTCCTTATCGGGTAAAAATCATATTCAACGGTAAATGATTCATCGTTGTAGTCCACAGGGGAAAATGTGTAACCCCCGGTACCTGGCTGTATGAGGTAGTGGTACATCCCCTTCTGCGGGTCCCAGTAATAGCGGGTTGGATTATTTGTCTGCCATAACGGGTTTGTCGTGAAGTTGGTCGCATAGATAATTACTTTCTCCGACGATGCGGATGTAACTGGCGGATCTGCTGCAGAGACAGGTAAGATAATGATCATGCTAAAGATGATAAGAGCAAGTGTAACGGCAAATAATCTGTCTTTCATGGTTTTATGACCTCCCGCTGGCATAATTATGCTGCTCCCTGTTTGTTATACCGGGTATTTTCGGTTGCCAGCGCATTTGTATAACCGGGAGATATAACCGCATACCTGATGATGTCGTTGTTTTTAATACGACGACTACCACGTCTGCGTATTTGATGCGATCTTTTGTCGTATAACTATATCGGAACAGGACGAAAAAATTGCGACCCGTCCGGTGCCCCACGCCAGGATACAACGTAATCGCCAGTTCGTAACCTTGCATAAATTATAAATAATTCCATCCCGGGCCACCAATATCCCGGGGCCCAACGTTTTTTTTGCATTGCAAAAAGTTATAGCTTCATACCAGCTGCCAGGACTCCGCTCCGCCTTTGTAGAACACTTCACCCGTTGTTTTTGTAAAGGCCATTCTACCTGTTGAGTCGGGCTTGAAGTTTTTGATGATGACCTGCTGTCCCGGACTGATCAGTGTCCTCCGTCCGTCTGCAAAGAATACCGTAGTACTATCCCCTGATGGGATGATGAGCGTCGTTGATGAACGGTAATTATTGTACCCGGTGATACCGATAGCCGTGACAATTCCCTGCCTGGTAAGGACTCCGTCGACATACAGGTAAACATCATTAAAGCTGAACCCCATGATGGCAGACGAAGATGCATCTATCGCACCCGGTGACGGGTCCATGATAATGAGCTGTATGTCATCGCCTGGCATGAACCGGTAATTTTTCCCCGCAATCTTGACCCACGAGTCGGCGTTAGTGACCGTGCAGGCGATATAGCCTTCGGGTGCAAGATAGCCGGATGTACTTCCGTAGAGGTACACATCGTGGCTGGGCGATGTGGTTGTGGAAATATAGGAATTCTGGACCCTTGTATTTGCCCCATAGGAATTAGCAACCGTGAGTGTTACCCGGTAGGAACCTCCCGACGAATAGATATGTGTTGGGTTTGCATTGGTAGACTTCTGCCCGTCACCGAAGTCCCATGACCATACAACGGGCTGCCCTGTTGAAAGGTCCGTAAAATGGACTTCAAGTGGTGCAGTGCCATCACGTGGTGAAGCCACAAAATTCGCAACCGGCGCAATGCCTGCGGATATATATCCGGGGATACTCTTTTTATCAGACCCGAATTTATTTTCTACTACCAGGCTTACGGTATAACTGCCAGGGGTGGAATACCTGTGTAAGGGTGTCCGTTCTGCTGATACACTTCCATCTCCAAAATTCCATGCCCATTTTGTGGGTATCCCCATTGACTGGTCTGTGAACTGCACATCGAGTGGGAGCTGTCCTGACGTTGGCACCGCAACAAAATCTGCCCGCGGGGGTGCAGGGGTAACCAGTGGGACGACCATTGTCATGGGCAGGATACCCGGAATTACATGTGTCTGTACCGGTATGATAACACCTGGTGTAACACCGGGTTCCCCGGGCAGTGGGGTGGATGGCGGTTTGGTTGGCACGACGGTGATAGCGGGGGTAACCGTTCCAGGTGCACCATTCTGTAATTGTTGTGTGATTACAGCAGTCTGCTTCTGACCGTTCCTGTAGATCACCTGGACTGTATTTGGGCTTGTACTACCGGAATACTGGACTTTTATGGTCTTTCCTGCAGTCCATGGCCAATCCTGCGAGTGAAGTAGTGAGACCTGGCTGTCAGGAACATCTTCCCCGTTTATCTTTACCAGGAGGCGGTCCTTTGGAAACTGATCCCCGCCATCGTGATAGAGGTATACCACGTTTCCCGATGCCTCCACGGTTGCATTCATACGCGGGACTTTGTCAGGGCTCGACGAAAAAAATATCATTACCCCTGCAGCGGCGACAATCAAAATGATCGATACTACAATGACAATGATCGAGGTTTTCGATAACGCATCCTCAGTGTTCATGCTCCTCCAACCACCGGTACCCAACAGAAGGCATCATGCCTTACTCCGGAGTCCTGCCGGGATTTAATTACAGAATCTCTAATTTTTGGAGATATGAAGGTATCTGAAATCTGGGACCTGATGACCGGCAAGCTAACCAGGGGGAAATCAAATCCGGGTCACACGAATAAAAAAACCAAAATAACTGCGTGTCCCAGCCCCACCTTATGGGGACGAGATTTGTTTCATCCAAAGAGGCGGCCTTTTACCTATCAATACGTAACCCTTTGTTTTCCCGTTGACGGATTTGTGTGAGTGGGGATGCCTTTTCAAGAAATAAGGCGATAAAGGAGTTAAAATCCTCCTCCAGGCAGTCAAGGCCGCATTTAACGGTTAGTGAATCGCGAATTTCAGATTTAACATGGCGTCCAAGCCTGACCTCCAGAAGATCAGGGGATGCAAGCAGTTCACCGGCGTTGGCATAGCGCCGTGACAGCTCAACCACATATATCCCGTTTTCGATATACGGGCCCGAAAAAATGCGTCCTTCGTCCATTCCCCGGATATATTTTAGAGAAAACTGCCTCGCGTTTTCCCGCGCCCACAATGGCGGTCCGAAATGGCGTGTGACGGGTGGCAGTGAATCGGTGAGCAATTCAAACAGCAGCATGCAACGGTCCGTGTGCATACGATAGGCCGCACGGTTTACGACAAATTCGTGCCTGGCAAGGAGTGCGGAGATCGCGTCAAGACTTTTGCGGAGCTGGGGGACTACAATCTCCTCGATGTATGGAGGTGTCGGGAAGGTCAGCGTGTAGAGGGTTGTTTGACGCTGTTTGAGCAGCATTGTTACCGATTCCCCGGACCCGGAACGGGGACCGGGACGGATGAAAAATTCTTCCCCCGGTCGCTCGAGATAACCCCTGCACAATTCGATAAATTCGCACATGCGGGTGAGTGATACCGAGGCGGATACATTTCTCCCGGGGTCCACCGGGTCAACCACGATCAGCGGCTCATGGAATGTCTTTGTCCGGTGGTCTGAAAGATCAATAAGGACTCCCGGCCACCAGTCTGAAGCGGCTGAAAGAAGCGGGATGAAACCACCATAGTGGTACACAAGGAGTTCACAAAGGTACCCGGAAAACCCTTCCGTCATCTGGTCTGATCCATAAATTCCACCATTTTTTGCAAATTGTTTCAGGAGCAGCACATCATCGATCAGGTTTTTGACCCGGTCCTTTATGTAGCGGGTATGGAAGGGTGTCCTGTCCACGGCACTCCGGATTGCTACAGCGTCAGGTACCGCGTAGCAGGGGACAATATCCACATCAAGACCATCGATCGTCGCATTGATGTACGGGTGTTCAGCATATTTTTCCCGGCAGGTACCATTTGCGGATTCCGTGACCCTCCTTGCGAGTGCCAGTCCCTCTGCTTCCAACTCTTCCCGGGGGAGGTCCGGTGGGAAGAGCATGAAAATATCAAGGTCCCGATCGCCCCGGATCCATGTGTCACGTGCCACTGATCCTACGATCATCCCGGTTGCACTCCCGCTCTGGTTGACCGAATCGATGAGCATTTCTGCTATCGCATGGATATGCGCATGTTCATCCGCTTGTGGCCGTATCCTTTCGAGCACTGATGTTTCAAGTGCCGATCTTGTTACCACACAACCTCCGTAATCGTATCGTATACCGGCCCGGTCGGTGTAAGGGTGCTTTTTTTCAGGGTAAACCCGGAAATATGGCATTCTCCAAGGTTTTCCAAACGGTATGGGCGGATTGCCTGCATAAGCGACGGGTCCGACTCCTTTACCCTCGCGATAGTAGCATGCGGTGTGAACCCGCGCATCTCCCGTGGAAATCCTATGGGCATAAGCGCTGTTTCAACCTGTTCAAAGAGCTTCATGCATTCACCCCTGTCCCCGACTGTCCCCCATACAACGCGCGGGTTACGGTCGTTATTTGTCGAAATACCTGATATATAGAGATCAAAAGGCGAAAACATGATCTCACTGAGTGCTTCGCTTACTGGTCCAACCTGTGTTGCCTCAATTTCCCCGAGAAATTTTATTGTTATATGGATGATGGAAGGGTCAACAAGATTAAGTCGTGCCCTGGTTCGCCTGATTGCCTCCTGGATATCCCGCATCTTCTCCCGAACCGTTGGTGACAGGTCGATTGCCACAAATGCCCTGACTCCTGGTGTACCCCTCCTTTCTCCCGTCATGCTGATATCTTCGTGTCCGGTATGGAAATAACTAATTTTTTTGTCACGGAGAACTATCGAACACTTTTTTAAAATTAAGCACTATTGTACGTGAGATAAGGGGGTGATATATTGGTAGATTCACCGCAACTGACCATCTATACACTTGAGTTGTGTCCCAACTGCGAACTGTTAAAAGAATATTTGTCAGGACGAATGGTTCCGTTCCAGGAGAGGGACATGTCCACGGCCGAGTCGATGACTGAACTCAGAATCAATGGAATATTCGTCAGTGAGGCCCCCGTACTCCAGAACGGTGACCACTTCCTCACGTCCATTGAGCTCTTCTCGGGTGGAAAAGTCCGCGAAGATTCCGTTACACAATTACTAGCAGGTGCATAATGCAGAAGCGCGATACCCGCCAGAAGACCCTTGATGGGATATTTATCCCCCTGTTACCGCCAGTCCGGACTTCGGACGGGCATATCATTGACTGGGACCGGGAACGGATTGTCCGCCAGATCGTGGAGGAAACCCGTCTCGTTGAGACGTTTTATGGGTACATGAGCGCGGATGAGGACCTTGCCCGGGAGATCGCGCTGTCCGTGGAACGAAGGATCCTGTCGATGGGACTGCAATCCCTTTCAGGGCCGCTGATCCGTGAAATCATGAACCTCTCGCTCCTTGAACGGGGGCTCATGCAATACAGGAATGTCTGTACAAGGGTTGGTACCCCCGTGTATGATGCGCACCTGATCGACGTGGGGCGGGGATTTGAGGCCAAAGACAATGCCAACCTCCAGGAAAACGCGGAAACCTCTCATAAGAAAAAGGCCGACAAGATCAGCAAGGAACAATATCTCCTGCAGTTGCCACCCGAACTTGCGGACCATCACCTGAGAGGGGATATCCATATCCACGACCTTGAGTATTTCGGGACACGCCCGTTCTGCCAGGACTGGGACCTCCGGTACTTCTTTTACTACGGGCTTATGCCTGACGGGAATGGCACAAAAGCATCAGTAGCAGGCCCGGCTAAGCGCGCGGAAGTTGCCGTGCTCCATGCGGTCAAGGCACTTGGGAGCGCCCAGACAAATTTTGCAGGTGGACAGGGGTATTATAATTTCCTGACATTCCTGGCACCTTACTTCGAAGGGATGCCGTATAGTGAGATCAGGCAGATGATGCAGATGTTTGTCTACGAGATGACCCAGATGATGGTTGCACGTGGAGGACAACTCGTATTTTCGTCTGTTCAATTATGCCCGGGTGTACCTGCGCTCTGGAAAGACAAGCCCTGTGTCTACAAGGGGAAGGTCTGGGACGGGAAGTCCGCGCCTAAACGGACTTACCATGAATTTGAACGTGAGGTGCGGCTCCTCTTCAAGGCGCTCATGGAGGTCATGCTTGAAGGGGACTCATGGGGTAAGCCCTTCTCCTTCCCGAAACCGGAAATCAGTATCGAACCTGAATTCATGAAGGAGATGACTGAATACAACGAAGCGCACCCGGACCTTCCGAACTACCGCGACCTCTATCTTCTCACGTTTGAACTCGCCTCGAAATTCGGAACCCCGTACTATGATAACCAGATGCCCGGGTACCGCGGTGCAGGAAAAGGCATCTCGTGTTACCAGTGTTGCGCCTACCAGTTCTCCTGCGTTGCGGAAAATGACTCTGACTTTGATAAAAAGTTGTATTTTGAGGAGGGCCGTCATTTTTCGATGGGCTCCTGGCAGGTTGTATCCTTAAACTGCCCCCGTGCTGCGTATAAGGCTGAAGGTGATGATGGACGGCTCTTTTCCGAACTCCGCCAGATGATGGATGTGGCCGTTGATGTCTTCAATATCAAGCGGCGATGGCTTGAGATTATCCGTGCACACGGGAGGATGCCATTTGCGATGCAGAGGCCAAAAGACCCGACCACCGGAGAACGGGGTGCAATTGCCGTAGACCTCGAGGGACTGGTCTATACGATAGGCATTGTCGGCGTAAATGAGATGGTACAGGCCCATACCGGTTCACAACTGCATGAATCGAGAGAAGCATTCAGACTCGCCGTGCGTGCGATGACCGAGATGGAATTCTATGCCCGGGAGCTGTCAATTAAACATTCGATGACCATTGCACTCGCAAGGACACCGGCTGAGACAACGGGGCAGCGATTCGCTGTTTCAGACCTGCTCAACAAGGATTTCCGTGAACAGGCAAAGAACGTTGTCAAGGGCGACCTCGAGGGTTCAATGAACATGATAGGGACAACCCGGGACCTCCCCATCTATTACACGAACGGTACCCATGTAGCACCCGGGGCAAGGATTACCCTCACACAGCGCGCGGAGATTGAACATGTCTTCTTCCCGATTGTGGATGGGGGCAATATCTTCCATATCTGGCTTGGTGAATCAAGACCCGACCCCCGTGGCCTGATGGACATGGCGATGAAACTTTGTCACAGCACGCAGATCGGGTATTTCGCTTTTACACGGGACCTTACCGTCTCACTCCGCCAGTTCCATGAGTATGACCGGAAAGAGCGGAAAATTACCGAGTGGGTAACGACTGATGCCCATGTGACGGTCTGAATAGTTTTCCCGGCAATCCGGGGACCTGATTAATTGGTTCCGCTGACAGGGCCGTTCAATACAATTCCCTCTGGCTGGACCCCGGTAATTCAATGGGAGTCCTCAAAAGAGGGTTTCTTTTTCAGCACGATGTCCATAACGCCGTGCCTGACCATGTAAAAACTGTGGATAATGTCGATACGCGCCGGGAGCGGGATCTGTGCATCGAGGTCGTCGATACATATCCGTACCGAATCCGGGTTAATATCTGCATAAGGAGCATTTTTAATATCGGGCGGCAGTTGCGTGGTGATAAATATCCGTTCCTCGGATTCGATGACCTCATACCTGATCTCCCCCTGGTCACGGTGCATCCCCTGCAGGAACGGCGGGGGACTGCTGGTCCCACCGGCAATGATCGTACAACCGATAAACCCCGCATGCTCCCCGTCAGGCAGGTCCTTCATGATGTCCTCCACCAGTTTAGCGATGAAACTGAGAAAATCATCATACGGGTTTTCTTTATCGGGCATAGAAATCACAGATGCGGTACTGCAAGCCGTCCTGCTCGACGATCCCACGGGTGACCAGGCCTTTGACCGCCGGGATGATCTCGACCTCGTCTTTACCCGTCAGTTCGGCAAGGTCCGGGAGCGAAAGGTGGTAATGGGAAAGTGCAATAACCAGATCGAGCTCTGTTTCGGTCCGAAGGATATTTTTTCCCCGTTTTGCAACTTCATGTACCTGCTCCTCGATGTCATTGTCGAGGTGTCCAACCCTCGAAACGAGGTCGTCCCGTGCCTGGACCATTTTCCGTAGTGTATGCAGGGACCGCCGGAACTTCGTCCCGACACCACTTTCCCGGGGTGTATCGGACGTATCCTGTTTCCGGAGGCTTACGACGATACTGATATCGTTAGAGAGAAAATAGTATTTTCGTCGCTTTTCATTTATCCGGAATGCAAGGATCTCTTCCCGCTCCATCAATGAAAGGTGCTCGATGACGGCTTTCGGGGAGAGCGTAAGTCGCTCAGATATCTCGGTGACAAAACACGGTTTCTCCCGGAGAAGTTCAATAATCCGCCGTCGGTTCCTGTTTCCAAGGATATCCAGAAGACGGGCAACTTCGATGCTGTTCAGCATTAGTAACCTGATGTTAGTCCTTTACATATTTAAAATAATCCAACTCCGCGGACCATTTCATCAAGATTTCGGAATTTAAAAAAATAGTGTTGGTTGTGCGTTCAATCATTAATACGGTAATTGGGAGCTTCGTCGGTGATCAGGATATTGTGGGGGTGGCTCTCGAAATGCCCTGCCGGGGTAATCCTGACAAGGCTTGCCTTTTCATGCATCTCCCCGATATTCTTTGACCCGGTGTACCCCATTGCAGATTTCAGCCCGCCCACGAGCTGGTAGATGACATCCGCAACATTGCCCACATAGGGTGTGACCCCTTCCACGCCTTCGGGTACAAATTTTGTCCTCCCGATATCCTTTGGCTGGAAGTACCGGTCACTTGATACCCCCGAGCTCATCACGCCGAGGGAACCCATACCACGGTACTGCTTGTACCGCCGACCCTTAATGGTGATAACCCGCCCCGGGGCTTCATCGGTCCCTGCAAACAGGCTGCCCAACATGACTGAATCTGCCCCTGCGGCAATCGCTTTGGCGACATCGCCGCTGTACCTGACCCCCCCGTCGGCA
Organism: Methanomicrobiales archaeon; assembly: GCA_026394715.1. GTDB lineage: Archaea > Halobacteriota > Methanomicrobia > Methanomicrobiales > Methanospirillaceae > CAIKOD01. The sequence goes on from JAPKXR010000242.1 coordinate 18,742, forward strand.
ATTACCGGGATATCTGATTGCCGGGCAACATCAGCAACCGCTGCAATAGCGGTAATCTGCGGTACCCCCACCCCGGCGACGATCCGGGTTGTACAGATGGACCCGGGACCAATGCCAACTTTCAGGCCGTTTACATGGTCCACGAGCTCGCGGGCCGCCTGGGCGGTTGCGATATTTCCTGCTACCACGTCCGCCTTTGCACTGGCTTTAATATCTTTTACCGCTGCAACGACCTTCATGTTATGGCCGTGCGCACAGTCCACCACCAGCGCATCTGCACCCGCCTCATCAAGAAGCATTGCCCTGTTAAAATCGAACGGGCCGACCGCCGCCGCGACACGAAGATTACCTTTCCTGTCCCGCGTCGCTTTTGGGTACTGGCGCTTTTCAAGGATGTCCTGCATGGTGATGATCCCGATCAGATTTCCCTGGTTGTCAACAACCGGCAGGCGTTCGACCTTGTTGGTGTACATGGTCTCCAGCGCCTGGTCCATGGTGATATCGACGTCCGCGGTGATCGGGTCCCTCGTCATGATCGCCTGTATCCGCTCGGTCCCACGTTTGGATGCGATCGCGCGGACATCGCGGCGGCTTACAATACCGATAATTTTACCGGTATCGATCACCGGCACCCCGCCAATCCGGTGCTCGTTCATCAGGCGTTCCACATCGGCGACGGTTGAATCAGTGCCTACCGTAAGCACCTTCCGCTCAATCAGTTCTTCTGCCTGTTTTACGGCACGGACTTCAAGGACTTCCTGGTCAGCCAGCATATTCCGGTGAATTACGCCGATTCCCCCCTCATGTGCCAGCACGATAGCCATCGTTGACTCGGTTACCGTGTCCATCGCGGCACTGACGAGCGGGACATTGAGGGGAATATTCGTGGAAAACCGTGACGACACGACGGTCTGGTCAGGATCGGTATAGGACTCCGCCGGCATCAGGAGGACATCATCAAACGTAAGTGCGAGTGGGGCAGCTTCCAGTTTTTCAACAAACATTTACTTCACCATCATCATCAGTTTCTGGACGAGCTCTTCGCGGATCGATGCATTCCGGTCGCCACCGCAGACCATCCCGCGGACCCCGATGATATCAGGATTGATACGTTTCAGCACGGGGATGTCTTCCATTTTCAATGCACCGGCAATTGCGGTGCCGATACCCAGGTCATGATTTTTCCAGGTGAAGCGGGTAAGTGAAGCCTCGTCCATAAAATCAAAGGTGCTCTTTCCATCCTTGATCCCGGTGTCGATCATCGCGAGGTCAGCTCCGGCTTCCGCAACGAGGGGTGCCATATCAAACGGGGAGATGCTCCCGAGTCGCAGGTAATCAGAATATGCTGATATTACGACACGTTTTTTTGGGAATTCATCTTTTACGGCTTTCACAACGGACTCAATCAGGTCTGATGCCTTTTCTATCCCATCAAACATCAACCCGACTTTGATATAGTCCGCCCCGGAACAGGCAGCCCCATAGGCGGCCAGGCTCGCACCACCGGGCTTATAATCAAAATCGCCAATTGCTGCACTCACCGGTTTGGTAGAGATGGACTTGATCTCCCGGATCACCCAGGGAAAGTTCGCACCGAGCGAACCCTCGGATGGCTTTTTTACATCGATGATATCAGCGGCAAGAGACTTCCGTGCTTCCGGAATATCCCGCGGGCTGACCAGTAATTGCATAGAGTTTAATGATCTTTTATCCTAATAGTGATTGCGTTCTGGCATGGAACTTGTTCTCGCAATGGATTTAAAAGACGGGCTCGTTGTCCACGGTGAGCGTGGTGACCGGTTGAACTACCGCCCGCTTACCTGGGGTGCCTCACCCGTGGCAGACCCTGAAGAGTTTATCCGCCACATCAGGCCACGGTCGATCTATATCGCCGATCTCGACAGGATTACGGGGGAAGGGTCACATGATGACCACATCATCCGGTGTAACAAGCTGGTCAACCACTGCTATGCGGACAGGGGGTGCCGGGGACCCGAAGACCTGCTCGCCCTCGACCATTTTGAGAATGTGATCGGGACGGAAACAGCCGGTAACGATCTGACCTGGTACAAGTCAGGATACCTGAGTATCGACGTGAAAGAAGGTAAGGTAATCCCGTCAGGCAGAAATCCGGTAGAATATATCAGATCGGTGAATGAATTGTGCTTTGATGGCTGTATCCTGCTTGATATTTCCGGGGTCGGCACATCGAAGGGACTGGACCAGGAGCGGCTGGTACAAATGAGGGATGCCTTTTTTGGAAGGCTCCTCTGGGGCGGGGGCGTTGCATCGGCAGACGACCTTGAACTGCTTGCGAATTCGGGGTTTGACGGTGTGATTATTGCGACCGCGCTTCATACCAATACGATACCTGTTGAAATGATCAGGAGGGGAATATTCTGTTAATTACGATTGAAGGAATTGATGGCAGCGGTAAGAGCAGCCTCGTTGCATCGCTGACCCGGTCTCTTGCAGACCTATCCCCCGTGATGACACGTGAACCCGGGGAGAGCTGGGTTGGAGCTTCAGTCAGGCGTGCAATTGCCGAGGAGATTGATCCGATAGCCGAGGCGCTCCTGTTTGTCGCTGATCATGCGGTGCACCTGGCCACCGTGGTACGCCCGGCCCTGGAAAACAACCAGCTTGTTATATCTGACCGTTACACTGACAGCCGGTATGCCTACCAGCAGGGGACGCTCGAAGGCCTGGTACCGGACCCGCTTGCATGGCTCAGGCAGATGCACAACGGCTGGACAATCATTCCCGAACTGACATTCCTCCTTGTCCTCCCTGTAGATGTAGCGTTGATCCGGTGTTCAGGGCGCGGAACAAGGGAACATTTCGAATACGCGACCTTCCTGACAAAAGTCCAGGGTAATTACCTTGCCCTTGCCCGGGAAGATCCCACCCGGTTCATTCTTATCGACGCACAAAAAAGGGAAGAAGAAATTCAGCTGTTTGTTGCTGACGCCATCAGGTCGGCCGCTGCACGGTCACAATCACGTCACCGACATTGACCACGTCCACCGTCTCTCCCCCAACCATGTAGGCAAATTTCGGGGAGAACGCACCTGTAGGTACTGTTATTTCATTCCCGTCTACCACTATCGTGGACGGTGGACTGATCAGCTGGTCCTTTGGCAGCGCCCTGACTGCTTCCATGAATGCGGCGGCCTGTTTCCGGAGTGCGGGACCGATGACCCCTAAGTTGAACTGTACATCACAGACCACCTGTTCAAGGTTGGCCCGGTCGTTGCTCCAGTGGACCTCTGCATTCAGCGTCCGGGATGCGTCTCCTGCGTCATCGATACTGTTTGCGGCATAGATGGTCACTTTTCCAAGAGGGGCATTCAGCGCTAGTCCCTTCTCGTGCTTGTAACGTCTCAGTTCAGACACCACCGTTACCAGGAGTTCACCTTCCCGCAATGCCTCCTCGTCTGCATAGGTAAATTTTGTCCATTCCTGTTTGTGGACACTATCCGAAGAAAGGTATGAAAAGCACTCTTCAGCAAAGTAGGGGGTGAACGGGGCCAGCATCCGGCATAGCGAGTCAAATGTTGTCCGCAGCGTGAGGCCTGCACTCTCACGGTCCGCTCCACCCATATACAGCCTGCCCTTGACCAGCTCGATATACTCGTCGGCCAGCACCTCCCATGCAAACTCCCTGATGCATTTTAATGCACGGTCAAACTGGAAGTGCTCCATCGCATCTGTTACCTCAGCGATGGTGATTGAAAGTTTTCCAAGGAGCCAGCGGTCGATCAGGGCCGTGACCTTTGCATCGCACCCGATCTCTTCCTTTTCGAGTTGCATGAGAGAGAAACGGGCGATATTCCACATCTTTGTCTGGAACCTTGACGCAGAAACGACATCATTCCAGTTGAACATGATATCCGAACCGGTTGCAGCGCCCATTGCACCCCACTGCCGGAGTGCATCTGCCCCATACTTCTCGACTATTTCAAAGGGTTCAATAATATTTCCGCTGCTCTTGCTCATCTTGAACCCGTCCTCGCCGAGTACCATGCCATTGACGAGGATCTGGTCCCATGGCCGCTGCCCGGTCAGGGCGACTGACCGAAGAATCGTGTAGAATGCCCATGTCCTGATGATATCATGGCCTTGTGGCCTGATCTGGGCAGGGAACCAGGGAGGGGTGCCGGACCCGTCCCATCCTGTCACATTGAGCACTGAAATTGACGAGTCCATCCAGGTATCGAGCACGTCTTCTTCTCCTTTGAATTCGGTTGACCCGCATTTCGGGCAGGGGTGGCCTGGTTTGGTCCGGGTCGGGTCAACGGGGAGGTCTTTTTCATTTGGGAATACCATTTTCCCGCAGGCGCTGCAGAACCAGACCGGGATCGGAGTGGCAAAAATCCGCTGACGGGAGATACACCAGTCCCATTCCATCTGGCCAACCCAGTTTTCCATCCGCAGCAGCATGTGACCGGGGTTCCAGCTGACTTCATGCGCGGCCTTAGAAATTTCATCGGGGTGAATCTTCACGAACCACTGGCGCTCGCTCATGATCTCGATCGGAGTTTTACACCGCCAGCAGGCCCCCACGCGCTGCTCGAGTGGCTCCTGCCGGCAGAGGATCCCGCCTGCTTTCATATCGTCCAGGACCGCTTCCCTGCATTCTGTTGAGGTCATTCCTTCGTACTTACCGGCAACAGGGGTCATCCTGCCTTTCCGATCGATTGCCTTTCGTAATGCAAGTTTGTGCTGTTTCCACCAGTGGACGTCCTGTTTATCCCCGAATGTACAGATCATCACGGCCCCGGAACCAAACGAGGGGTCTACAACTTCATCGATCACGACCGGTACTTCATGACCAAAAAGAGGGACTCGGAGGCTGGTATTCCAGGTGCTCTTGTAGCGCTCGTCATCGGGATGCACGGCTACTGCCACGCAGGCGGCAAGGAGTTCAGGCCGGGTGGTCGCTATCTCGATGCCATCAAAATCAAAGAAATTAAGGCGTGTCTCCCTGGCCTCGTAGGTAACTTCAGCAAATGCGATTGCCGTTTCGCACCTGGTACAAAAATTAACCGGGTGTTCACTCTGGTAGATATACCCTGATGAAAACATCCGCATGAACGAGAGCTGGGTCTTTTTGTAATAGGCAGGCATCATCGTGATGTATTCATTTGACCAGTCAATCGAGAACCCCATCCTCCGCAGTGTCGTTCTCATCTTCCCAATATTTGTGAGCGTCAGGTCACGGCACATGTTCCGGAACTCTTCCCTCGGGACGTCATTTTTTGTAATACCGAATGTTTCCTCAACTTTCACCTCGGTTGGGAGACCGTGGCAGTCCCAGCCCTGGGGGAACATCACATTAAACCCCTGCATCCGCTTATAGCGGGCGATAAAATCGATATAACACCAGTTCAGGGCATTCCCGATATGAAAGTTGCCGGTCGGGTAGGGCGGCGGTGTATCGATGACAAACCGGGGTTTCTTTGAGTCTTTATCAAAATAATTGTCTTCATCTCGCCACGCATTCTGCCACCGCGGCTCTACTTCGGCATAATCATATGTTTTTGGGAGTTCATGTGATGACATCTGCCAGTTATCTGTCTTTTTATCACATATAGTAATCGAATGCAGAGCCGCACATTGGTAAAAGCAACGAAATTTTTTCATTGCCCGCAGGAAATTTCCCAATTGCCGGACGAGAAGAAAGCTCTAATGCAATCCAGTCTAATAGTTGGACAATGATGAACCAGCTCGGCGAACGGCTCGCCGCAGTCCTTGCTATCATCTGCATAGTGATTGCACCGTTCGTGCAGCCCCCCTGGTTTTTTTCGATTGTTGTCGTGCTGTTTGCACTGATCCTCCTCCTGATACAGAAAACCCGGTTTTTTTCCCTGTCAATCATCGCATTGGCTATCTTTTACGGCATCGGGCTGATACCCCTCTTCATCTTCTCCTGTACCCTTGCTTTTGTCGTGATCGGTGAACTGGTATTCCGGTCCGTTGGTGAGAATGCCCGCTCATACTTTGCGTATGCGGTGGTCGCTGCAGCGAGCGCCGTGCTGATCACCCTGTACACCCAGTACCTTCAGAATATCCTGGTCCTGCAGCAACCTGCCCCCCTTACGGTGCTGATGGGCATTCTCGTTGCAGTCCTACTGAAAGTGATACTTGGCGACCGCGATGATGCACTCATGGTCGAGACTCTCGGGATTTCGATGACGATGCTCCTCTTCAGTGACATAAATTACCAGGTGAGTGTCTCCCTGATATCAGTGGCGGTAATTATTGCGTTCGGTTTTGGCTATTTCGCCTACCGTTTTAAAACCGCAGACCTTTCGGGCCTCTTTTCGGCGGCATTGCTCGGTATCCTCCTGATCGTATTCGCGGACGTCCGCTGGTTCCTCATCATGCTGGCTTTTTTTATCGCCGGTTCAGCCTGCACCCGTTACCGGTATGCAGAGAAAGAAAAATTCGGGGTTGAGCAGAACCGCGGCGGGGCCCGCGGGTACCGGAACGTATTTGCTAATGGTGGCGTATCTGCTGCCGCTGCCATATTATTCGGGGTAACACTGCACCCGGCATTTGCTGCAATGTTTGTCGGTAGCGTGGCAACCGCGGCAGCGGATACCGTTGCGAGCGAGATCGGAGTCACCGGAGGTACGCCGTACATGATTACTACCGGTAAAAAAGTACCCGCCGGGACAAATGGCGGGGTCACCCTGCTCGGCGAGATGTCGGCCTTGATCTGTGCCATTGGCATATCCGCTACTGCCTTTTTTCTTGGGGTTATCGACCTCCCGACCTTTGTGATTTGCAGCATTGCAGGACTGGTCGGGACTAATATTGACAGTCTTGCTGGAGCGGTTATTGAAAATCGCGGGTATATTGGGAACGCAGGGACAAATGTCATCGGGACTCTTGGTGGAGGGCTTTTTGCGCTCGCCATATACTGGGCCTTTACCGTATGAACACTTTCGTTTGCTGTTTTTTTTTCGTTCAGTATGAGACGTGGGGGGCCCGGGAGTTAAAAAAGAAATGTCCTGCCCGGCTCCCGTTGGATTCACCCCTGGATCTGGAGCAGGCGCCTGTGCGATCATCACCTGGTAATTCCCGTGACATGGAAACCCCCAGCTCTTTTTACCGGCCCTGCCACAATAACGTTTAGAATATCCTTGTACTGGCGGGATGGAGCAGGTATTTGCTGCCAGTCGGACTTCCACCGGTGTCCCATCGGGTAACCGGTCCTGATGGTGCCGCTTATTCTCTTCCGGTCCATATAGGACTGGATTTTTCCTCCGTGTCAATCAATGGTGACAAGCAGAATCATAATAACCCCGAGTCCCGAAAATAATCTGAAGATCACATATCCGGGCAGAAAAAAATAAAAGTGTGGGTTCCCCGGGCCGTAAGATCAATACTTATACCAACGTCCCTTTGCGTCATAATCTCCCTGGACAGCCGCAACCGGCGGGGTGGTCCCTGCAATTACCTTGTAAAAACACGCTTTGTAGGTATAAAGGACTGTGACCAGGACAAGGGCACCAATGGCAAAG
>JAPKXR010000234.1 GCA_026394715.1 Methanomicrobiales archaeon
TCTGAAGAGTCTACCAGGAGTATTTCCCGAAGTTCATCTATCCTTCCGGTAGCCAGCAGGTGAGAAAGCAGCCGGACTGTCAGCGAACCATCCCCGCACCCGATATCCATGAATGAGACGGGTTTCGTAAACCTGGGCAACGTATGCCCTGCCTGCTGGATAAAGTTCTCACGTACCTTCTTCATGGCGGGCACGCCGGCAAAATGAATGAATCGCTTTGGGTCTTCAAACGGCAGGGATGGCATTATGAGCTCACCGTTATGCCGTTCCAGGAAGCCAAGGAGAAACGTCGATGAAAACAGCCCCTCCTCCTCATTCAGCGCACCCGCCCGGAGCCATTCAATTGCCAGACGGTTCTTCCCCCTGGCTGCAAGATAGGTGCCTGCATAAAAATTAAAGGCGGATTTCAGGTTTTCACGGACAGCCCCTTTAAAAAAATCCGGTAATAGATTTTCCCCGATAATGGAACTGGCATATTCAGTCCATTGTTTTTTTTCTTTTTCTGAAAGAAACAACATCGTATACCCTTTTCCTGGCTATTGAAAGCCACGGTTCCTGATAGTTTTATTTGCTTTTCCAGGACACATAAGCATTTGGAAAAATCCCGGGCGAAATTTTACTTCCCATCGCGTGACGAGCAGGTAAACCAACACTCTTTTAAAAAACAGAGGCCTAGAAATTATACAAATAATCCGGGTAACCAGTGTGAACGTACTAATTCTTGGAGCAGGTGCAGTAGGTCTTGGAATCGCTGCAAAACTATCAGAAGTGGTTAATGTAACCGCAATAACCAGGGAAGGCCCCGCAAGGACTATTTCAGAACAGGGCCTGAACCTGGAAGGGGCATGGGGTAGCCGGACCTGCTGGTTCCCCTGCTGCAGCAGGCTTCCATCAGAGGTGCATTTTGACTATATCCTGGTCAGCACGAAGGCCTATAGCACCCAGGAGGTGTGCCAGAGTTATGGTGGACTACTCCGGGACACCGAGGTCGTAAGCCTGCAGAATGGTCTCGGGTCAGAGGAGATTATTTCGGGTTACACCAACCGTGTAATTGGCGGCGTCGTAATGTCGGGGTACATCCGCCAGGATGAACACACGGTATATGTGACTGCGAACGCAGGTGAGACCATTTTTGGAAGATTACCCACCGGAATGGACAGCGCGGTCACCCAGCTGGCAGAGATTTTTAACGAAGCCGGGATCCCTGCAAGGGCAACAGGGGATATTAAAGACAGTTTATGGTCTAAAAATCTTATCAGCTGCACGTTAAATCCAATAAGTGCCGTGCTGGGTGTCAGGTATGGTATGCTTACACGAGGTCCGGCCTGGCTGATTATATCAGGGATCACGCGTGAAGTATTCCAGGTTGCAGGTGCTGAAGGGGTGACCCTCCAGTGGGAAACACCGGATGACTACCTGGCTTACCTGAAAAATGAACTCATTCCGGTCATGGCCACGCATACCTCATCGATGCTGCAGGATATCAGGTGCAGGAGAAGGACCGAAGTCGGTTTTATGAACGGAGCGATCACGAAGTTTGGGGAAAAACACGGGATAGCGACCCCTTACAACGAATGCCTCGCCAACATGGTACAATTCAGGGAGCAGGAACAGATGGAGATCCCGGTTTGAACTGCCAGGCTTTTATATGATAAGAATGGCTCTGCCAGTACATGAAAGGAAACGATGCAGCCAAATGAGGCATCATTTCGTTATAAAAATTTCAACACGGTCGCTGCCCACGTAAATCCGATGGCACTTCCTGCAAGCACCACGAGTTTGCCCGGCTGCACCCACCCTTCTTCCCGTGCCCTCGCGAGTGCGAACAGGGTATCAACAGACCCCATGTGCCCGTACTCTTTCATCGTGACCATCGTCTGGGACAGGTCGAGGCCGAGACCTTCCATGATATGGTGTGTCAGGCTCTGTTTGACCTGGTTCATGAACAGGTAATCAATATCACGGGAAGAATACCCACTTTTTCTCAGTGCCTCGTTGATGATATGCAGGTAATTTTTCAGGTAGATCCGGGAAAAGATATGGTCGAGGCCTTCCGGGTCATCGACGGATAAAAAAAAATCATTTTCGTTGTGTGGGTACCCTGATGGAGGGTTCTTCGTCCCACCATGGGGAATTTTGACATAGTCAACCAGTGAACCATCGGTGATACCCGCGTATGCCAGGAGCTGGTTGGACGAATTATTTTTCTCAAGCACCGCAGCCGCTGCACCGTCCGCAAATGAGAAGCCGGAAACTGAACGGGGTCCTGGTAATTAATTGCCAGGGAGAGCTTTTCGGCGCATACCACCAGGGCATACTCTTTTTCAGGATCGCCAAGAAGCAGCTCTTTACAGGTGTATAACCCCAGGTTTCCACCATTGCAGCCGTTCCTGAGCTCAAACGAGCACGCATTTTTTGCCCCCGTTTCATCCTGGACTTTTGCAGCGGGTGACCAGAACCGGTAATCGTAGTGACCCAGGCCACAATACACCACAAGGTCAAGCTCCCGGGGATCAATCCCGGCATTTTCAATCGCAATATTGGCTGCCCGAACCGCCATTTCTGCAGGATGAAGCCCGGGCCCCGCGATATGTTTCCTCTCGAGGCCGATCTTCTCCAGGAACACATGTTCTGGAATCCCGGAACGCCTGGACATCTCGAGGCTCGTCAGGACACCATCGGGTATGTAATACCCCATTCCGGATATACCAACAGTGCCACCATTCGAAGGACCAGGTTCTGACATGTATCACCGACTCCGGTAACACCCATGTTGTTTTCCGGCGTTAGTAAGAGTATCCCCATGATACTTCATAAAAATGATGGATCCGCTCTTTTTTACCTTCTGATCGCTGGAGAACGGATATTAACAGCCAGATTTACGAGCCTGCCGATTACTCCTGTAAATCGATCTTCAAATCACGAAATTTTTATCATGAACGAATAGATCTGTGTTCATGGAAACCAACATCCTCCAAAGCCTGATCACGCTCTTCCAGATGATCTGCGTGATTATCGTTTTTGCGTACCTTTTTACGAGGAGCAGGTATTTTCTTGAAGTCCTCGAACACCACCCCCGGCTTTCCACCCAGGTCCTCCTTATCGTTGTATTTGGAGCCCTGTCCGTGTACGGGACCATCAGCGGGATCACATTAAACGGTGCCGTGCTGAATGTCCGCGACCTGGGACCTATTATCGCCGGACTTACCTGCGGACCCGTGGTCGGGATTGGTGCCGGCCTTATCGGTGGTATATACCGGATGGCGCAGGGCGGGCCTTACATGTATACGGGACTCGTTGCCCCGGTCCTTGCAGGTCTACTCAGCGGGGTAGTCTACCTTGTGAATAAAAAGGAGCTGATTTCCAGTAAATATGCCGTTATTTTTACTATCCTCGTTGAATCGTTAATATCACTTATTACGATCCTTGTGGCGACCCCGGCATCACAGGTCGTAATGATCATCACCGTCGTGGCGATCCCAATGATCGCGATAAATGCGGTTGGCGTTTTCATTTTCACCACCATCATTCAGAACCTGCTGGACGAGCGGAAGACCCGGCGGGAGAAAGACAAACTGGAACACGAAATGGCAAGGAAAAATGCAGAGCTGGAGATTGCAGCCGATATACAACGCAGTTTTCTCCCTGAAACCATTCCCCAGCTCAGGGGATATGATATCGCAGCGACCAGTCTTCCCGCCAAAGAGGTCGGAGGGGACTTTTTTGATGTTGTCCCCCTTGAAGTGATCCCACTTTCCGAAAGCCGTATGGGCATACTGGTTGCAGATGTTTCCGGGAAAGGGGTCCCTGCAGCCCTGTTCATGGCCCTTTCCCGGGTTATTGTCCGGGTATCGTCCACCTGGTTTAAAATTCCTTCAGAAATAATTGCCCATGCCAATGTAATTATTTCAGCCGATTCCAAGACGGGGATGTTTGTCACCCTTTTCTACGGGGTCCTCGATGAAAAAGAGCAAAAACTGACCTATGTCAATGCCGGCCATAACCCACCGATTATTTTTCGTGGCGGCAGCGGAAAGACCGAGGAACTTGAATCAACAGGTATCGCAATCGGGATCATGGATGATGCAGAGTATTCCCAGGCTGAAGTCGGACTTGCACCGGGTGATATAATCCTTCTTTACACGGATGGTGTAACGGAGGCAATCAACGAGAAGGAGGAGATGTTTGAGGTCGAACGACTGATGGATACGATCAAAGGCGCATCTTTGGGTCCGGCAAGTGAGATAATGGAGAATATTATCAGGGCGGTCTTTGTCTTTAGCGGGAAGATGCCCCAGTATGACGATATCACCCTGATGGTGGTCAAGGTGCTCTGAAACCTTAAACGGCACCCGGACATTTTTAGAGCATTTATTCTTTTTTTGGGGGGCTGGCAGACCTTATGTAGTAAAGTCCACTGACCCCTGTGCATTGTTACGGTGGCATCCCCGTTATTGGACCGATGTGACCGGCAGATATTTGTGGGGATGGTTCATCAGCGAATCCTGGGAAGGACGGCTACCCGGCAAGTTCCCGGACCTTTGCGATATTTCCCGCATCATCCCGCCGGGCATCAACCGGGGTCTCGCAGATAAGGGGGAGACGGGAAAACGGCTCGTGCCGGAGTATCCTCCGGAACCCTTCTTCCCCGATGTGTCCCATCCCGATGTGCTCGTGCCGGTCAAGGCCGCTGCCAAGTTCTCCCTTCGAGTCGTTACAGTGGATGACCCGGATTTCACCAAGCCCGATTAATTTATCAAACCTTCCGGTAGTCTCTTCAATCGCATCATCAGTCCGGAGATCATACCCCGCCCCGAAGGCGTGGCACGTGTCAAAGCAGACACCGGCCCGGTGCCGTTCATGGACCCCGTCCAGCACGGCACTAATGTCTTCGAAGGTGTTACCCACCCCGTTCTTCTCACCTGCCGTATTCTCAAGGAGCAGCATCACGTCATTGGGAGCTTCGCCAAGAGCCAGGTTAATTGCGCTGATTACCTTCTGCCGGCCGTCCTCGATAGTCATTCCTGTGTGGTGACCCAGGTGGGTAACAAGGTACGGGATCCCGAGCTGCCCGCAACGCTTCAGTTCTGCGTTAAGCGTTGCAACGGATTTTTCGTAGTAATCCGGGTTCGGGCCGGCAAGGTTGGGGAGATAGGGCATGTGATCGACAGGGGGGAATATTGAGGTCTTCTTCAGCGCATCCCGGAAGGCCTGTACATTTTCTTCCGGGAGGTCTTTCCAGGCCCATCCCCTGGGGTTCCTGGAAAATATCTGGAACGTGTCGCAAGAGGCCGATTCCGCCCGCTCTACCGCTTTTTCAATCGATCCTGCAATTGATACGTGTACACCCACCTTCACCATGTTGCGACTCCCCTCAATATTTTAGATTTTTTTCCTGCCGGTTTGGAAACACGCTTGCATTCCATGTCCCAAATAATCCTGGAAGGCTCTGTGCCCACTCTTTGATCACGTCCCAGTCCCGGAAATCCCCGGTGGGAGCTTTCATGAGGGAAATCAGGGTTTTCGTCATAAACGAATGTTGTGCAGGGTCCAGTTTCCCGGCAAACACCTTCATCGCCACCAGGTTAACCGGTACGACAATACCTTTGAGTTGTTCCTCGATGGTCGCAACCGAGCCGATCTTCGGGTTTACCGGCGCTAATCCTACCGCAAATGCTGCGACGGGAATATTTTTCAGCCCGCTTTTGTTCCTTTCGACAAATTTCCGGAGGTCATCGTCA
>JAPKXR010000062.1 GCA_026394715.1 Methanomicrobiales archaeon
TCCTTGGGCTTCGGTCACCTCACCATACCCATCCTTCAAAATCTCCTGGTCTGCCTCCTTCAGTAACCGCTGGATATCGATCCTGATGATCAGCTCGTTGACGTCCTTGTCTTTAATCCGGATCTTCTTCCTGACGATCCCAATGATAGGATTAAGTTCCCGGTTTACAGAAGCAGCCGTTGTATCCACTTCCTTTCGCGAAAAAGTGGAGACCGAGAGGACGTCACCGACCATGATCCCAATTTTTGACTTGGTAATCCGATCGTCGAGGACGATGATACGTGACGTTGCCTCGTCTGTTTTCTTTTCACCATGAATATGCATTGAGTTTTTTAAGTCGATGATGGTGGTAATCTCACCCCTCAAATCAATAATTCCCCGGATATGCGGAGGGGGTACCGGGGAGAGGGGTGATCCGTGCATACTCCACCACGTCCCATACTTCAAAGAGGTCGATAGCAAAATGTTCGTCCCCGAGAAGAAATTCCACTACCTGGATATTCTCACTCAGTTTCTGGACACCTTTACCACTCGTTGCATGTGGTGTTCTGGCTGTCGGGCCTGCCGGGGTATCAACGTGGGTGAGGCGAAATGCCCCACTCCCGCTGTGAGGGAGATGAATAACCTGCTCATCCGTCATGTGTAATCCCACCTCATACCTTAAACTTGGCTATCTCTCGTGAAACACGGTCCACAATCGTGTTCACATTGCCGACCACTTTTGTGATCTGGTCAATGGACGCCGACGCCTCTTCTGACGCAGCAGCAGCATCAATCGCATCTTTTGAGGTCATTTGGACCATCTGCTGCACATCGTTAATACTTGCCGTGACTTCTTCCTCGGTCGCTGCCTGCACTTCGGTGGCACTGGCTACCTCCACGATATTCCTGCTGATATCCTCAATGGACTTTGCGATATCCTTGAATGAACGGAGTGTCTGGGACAACACCTCACTTACCGTCTTCACCTCACGGTTCGAAGATGCCACTGCTTCACCAGCAGCGACGGACTTCTTCTGGAGCATTCCGATCATATCTGCAATATTCTCAGCAGATGCACAGAATTCCTGTGCCGGCGATTTCACTTATGTTGCGACCACCGCAAAGCCCCTGCCGGCTTCTCCTGCCCGTTCGGCTTCAATTGCTGCATTGAGGCGAGAAGGTTCGTCTGGTTCGCAAGGTCGCGGACAGGAGGTCCCGTTGGTGTGGCCTCGCCCTTTCGGCTTGGGAAGGCGGGGAGCAGAGGTGAATCGGTTCCTGTGGAGACCTGAAATTGAAAAGAGGATATATCCCGGAAAATCCATTCGCCCACAAATAGCAAATATTTTGGCAATAAGACTATATTTTAGTAGTTGTTATACGAATAATAAATGATTAATTCTGTGTATCCTGACCATTCAGGTCGTTATGAGGATAGTTCATGGGTGCCCCAAAAGAAATGAATTCATTGCTCTATGCCATGACGAAAAAGCCTTTTATAGGCAGAACCAGGTTGATGAAATTCATTTTTTTCGTTGATGCTGTTTCGTTCTATCAAAGGGGTAAACCAGTATTTGAACCCGAATACCTCCGGATGCCCCAGGGTCATGTTCCTCCGGCTGCATACTCAGTAACAGGAGAACCGAATGATTTCTTTGATGTTACCTATCCGAAATTTTTACATCCGCATTATGGGTTTCATCCAAAGATAGACCCGGATATCCAGGTATTCAGTAAGTACGAACTATTTCTCATAGATATGGTCCTTATGGCCATCGGAAATCACACCGCAAAGGATGCGAGCAAAGTAACTCATCGTTTTAAATCATGGGAAGAGAACCCGGATGGAAGTCGTATCCCGATAGAACAGTGTATTTCCGGAGAGGACGAATGGAAAGTTCTCGAAGAATCCGGCGCTTATTTAGGCGAATTTCAAAAATTCTTTAAGTTACAGTCAATTGCCAATGCAATTTCCAAAGAAAATAATCCGGATGATGTAACCCTTTTAACCCGGTATATCGATGCATTTGAAAGAGAATTGGATGTATTTATCCAGTCTTACCCTGTTGATTCATTATCCGAGTTCTACGATGCCCACCTCGCCTGGGATGATACCATACGGCTCGCATTACAGGGAGATCCTGCAACAGTATCACAACTGACCTCTGATCACTGTGATGCCTTCTATTTCGTAACCGGTGGGCTTTCAACAAAGATGATTACAGTACCAGATATCGGAACATACTGTAAGGAATATTATTCGAAGCTGGAAGAGACCCGGGAAGGACTACTGAAGCAGAAGACCCCCTCCTACCGATATCCCGCGGGCGGTGTAGACAATATCGTCAGCGAGGTCATGCAGGTATCCCGCAACCTGGCAATGCAGTCCCCTTCGGGGGAGATGATTCCCTGCCTTATTTCCTCGATAATAATGTGATTATCGGGTACTATTTTCATTCAGCTGATCATTGGGGCAAGGCGGCCGAAACAGTTTTTGCGGACCCTGAACCGAATTATACAAGTAATTTCGTCTGGTCCGAATGTTTTGGTGTTGAAGGTGGGGGGAAATGTCGCGATGTTTACCAGAAAATTACCAGGGAATTCAGGCGGGCAATCAGTCATCTGAAACGGGGCGAATCTCTCACATCACTAACGAATGCATCCAGCGA
The DNA here is from genome assembly GCA_026394715.1 of Methanomicrobiales archaeon. Lineage (GTDB taxonomy): Archaea > Halobacteriota > Methanomicrobia > Methanomicrobiales > Methanospirillaceae > CAIKOD01. Next base: position 2,649 of record JAPKXR010000062.1, read on the forward strand.
CTGGAAAACTCATGATATTATTCAACGTATTGTGGCCACCTATGACCCGAACCCAACAAAGCCCACTCAATATTCATTGCGGTAAAAGAACGATACGATGAGATTTGTTTTCAAAGAGGGGCTAATCTTGAGAACCGGGAATTACTAAGGATCCATCAGAGAACTTCACCCTACAAGAAACTCTGGGACCGATTCAGACCTGCTATGACGGATGATGACGATATTGAAGTTGTCCTGGATGCACATGACCTCTCGGGTAAGGTCCTGGAAGTTGTTTTGATCACGGGTGATTTCCGGGATATTGTCAGCCACAAAGGAATGATTCTCGCCGCTACTGCCATTAGGGATATTCGCTATCTCGGGGATTTTGGATAGGACGCTCCGATTACAGTAATTACGGCAGAGATATATTGGGTATTCAAGAATACTCCGCGACAAAGGCTGCTGCCAACATATGCTCATCAGGACAAACATATCCCCTCCATGAACATCCCGGGTGAGTGAAAGCAATGACGATGTGGCGGCTACCCCACCACCAGTCTATCCCGTGGGCCCCGAAGGGACACTACACTATCAAGCAGGGTAACCAAAAATGTGATGTCTTTTGGCTGCTGCTGGAATCACATGGAAATCAACAACCAAAAAAAAAGGGGGGTCCATCGTTATCCCACAACATCAAAGGTCTTTGAGAACGAGGACCACCGCTACGTCCTCATCGATGTGGAACCGACTGTTGGCCATGAGGTCCTTACCGATTGAATTTGTATACCCGAGGTCGGTAGTCGTACCAATCCCAATCAGACTCCTCGCATCAAAGCTGAAGGACCCGGTACCAGACCCTGAGCCAATCGCCGTAAAGCCAAACGCACCCGGCATCTCCATGTCCGGCTAGTCATCCAACAATACCTGCAGGTACCCTGGCTTACCTACGTCACCTCAAAATCATGAAATCCCTCTATTATACGCCCTAATTATCGAAACGATAGCGCTAACGGGGTATACACACCCCACCCCAACTCGTAAAATCCATTCTCGTTCGTTTAAATCGCCCGCATTTGCCCCCGTTTGGGTTTGATACTGGATAAGGCTAAATTGGGCGATTTCTACCAAATTCAACCAATATCCGGCCTCTGTTAGATGGTATCCTTTTCCAAATTCCCATAAAATACCCCCTCAAACACAGAATTTGCCAATTCCCAGAGTGCCCCTGGTCACTTTAATGCCCCAAAATGAAACACGATCAACCTGGACATGGGCCTGACCATCTCGGATCTCAACCCAACCGCCACCTTCCCGGACTGCATAAACCAGTACTCCCTCGTCCTGAAGATGACCTGACGGGAAGCGTTTCATTCCTACTCATGGGTGATGCGAATGCCGATGCAGAAAACTGTATGGCCAATAGCAGGACAAATCTTCAGGCCGATATCCTCAAGGTCGGGCACCAAGGCAGCGCCACATCATCCAGCTTAAGCCTTCCTTTCCAAAGTACATCCGAAGATCAGCGTCATCGATGTGGGGGCCGGGAATTCCTATGGCCATCCGACATCAGCGACGCGTGGCCGCCTGGCCCAGGTGGGATCCGCTGTGTACCGCACCGATCTGAATGGAGATGTCACAGTGACAACCGACGGATCAACACCAGGACAGGAATGAGCAAGCGGCTCAGTCAATGACGTACATCAAGGCACATATCCCCGGTTAATACAGGCTATTGCACTGTTTACAATCTTTATTCAAATCACAAGGACATTTGTTTTTACACTCCTGTCTTTCATTTGAGTTTTCTGGAAACTGGTAACAACCCTGTATGCACGAATTGCAATCGTCTGAACATTTGTTTAAACAGGCATAAAACGCCTCATGTTGGTTGGCGTTAGTCGGTGCCTGAATGTTGTTCTGCGCCGGGAGTTCCACACCGTAGTGCACCGCCAGTGCAATGATCGTGCCCAATATTGCGATTGCGATGATAACAGGACAAGTTTTTTCATCACATCGGGTGGTTGTGCGTTGGTCATACAATTTTAGCCTGTTGTTATACTGGTTTAATAAACTGCAACATTCGTTTCATTGTAATGAATATCTGCATTAAGAAGAGGTCCCTTATCCGGCAAGCCTCTAAAATGATAATCTCTTAATTCATCCAGTTCTCTTTTTTCAACAATTCACGCCGGGATTACACCGTAGTGCACCCCCTGTGCAATGATCGTGCCCAGTATTGCAATACCAATGGTATCAACAGGACGAGTTTTTTCATCGCATCGGGTGGTTGTGCGTTGGTCATACAATGTAACCCTGTTGTTCTACTGGCTTAATAAACTGAGATAGTTGTTTTTAAGTGTATAGAATATCTGCGTAAGAGAGAAGTGGCCTCTCAAAAACTGTAACTATGACAACGATTTCGAACAAGCCGCGAAACAACCTGATGACTAGGATATACAGGCTTTTTAATTAATTGGGAGCAGGATAAACCCCGGATCCCTTCCATCCTGTGACTGCCCTTCCCCCCCCGTGCGGTCTGACTGGTACCACCCCCCCTATAGGTACCAGTAACTACAATTCCCCCGGCCTGCATGGAGGCATCCCTGGTTTACGGCTTCAGGAACTCCCTTACCGGCATATCAATACTGCCAAAATGTTCCGTGTTCAGCATCCGGACATGGGACCCGATCACTTTCTCGTACGTGGCGGTGTAGAGTTCCCGGAACGTAATATCCGGGTCAGCCCGGATTGACGAAAGGACACTCATCGTGAACTCATCCGAAAGCCACTGTTTTATATTCATATCATAGACTGCCCCGAGCGAGGGTTCCCCGGCAGCGGCACCCGTAACGTACAGGAGCCCCCTGGCTGTTGCGTTCATTGCGACGCTCTCTCCGAAGCAGGAATCCACAAAAAAGACAATCTGCCGGTATTTCCCTTCCCGTGCCATCGTATCCGTGACCACGGTAAAATCGTCGGCTGAAAACGCTCCGCCATGCGGTGAAAAATCGATAGACCCCGGAGAGCCATGGCTCGCAATATACACAAAGACATCAGTCCCGTTATCACTTTCAAGGACATCGGGTGTGATTTTTGTCCTGTTCCCGAGCAGGACCTGCCTGAGGGTTGCGGGACTCACCTGGCTCCCCGAATAGTCCACCCCGGCCCCGGGCCGGAGGTTTATTCCCCCGGGAATGTTGTGGATATCACCCCTTATCGGATTTTCCAGTGCATACGGCACGTCATCGTAGAGCATGAGGATGATGTGATCGTCAGGCACGCCGTTCCCGCGGAGCAGCGTGTACACCGCCAGCGCATCGGACTGGTGCCGGTAATTCTGCCAGCCCTTTGAAGGTCCGACAATCACCGCGAAAAAGCCAGTCCGGTTTTTGACCGGCACGTACCTTCCGCTACCCGCTGCCGGTACCGTCATCAGGTGTTCCGATGCCCGTGAAAGGGCAACAGGCCCGCCCTTTGTCACCGACGTCCCGGCCTTCGCCGAGCCGAGTATTTCGTTTGTCTTATAACTACCGTTTTCCACGGTCCAGTGGGAATAATAGGTGACAAGCGGGTCCACCCCGTATTCCGTGTCGTAATCGAGCGGTCCGCTTGCGCCACTGACGGCCGGGCTCCCACCACCGCGTAACTCCCGGACTGCCCCGATTGACCCCGTTCCGTCCCAGCCCCGCGGTGTCCCGTTGCCATATACTACATGCCGGATTGAATCAGCCGGGGATTCGAAGATGGCCGAGTCCTGCCGGGCAGTTGTATATATGGCCAGGAGGAGGGCATCGTAGACTGGCGCTGCATAATCTGCAGGTGCATGCCCGAACTTTTCCTGGTATGCAGCCGCAAAACCGGAGGACGGGTCCGCTGTCGGGGATGTCCCTTCCAATCCTTCTGCTGCAGCCCCGAGGGTGCTGACCAGGACCGGGGTAGCGGCAGCATCGGCAAGGAACAGTGGTACCGGTTTTCCTGAACGGTCGATCGCCTGTTTGATTGTCACCGCACCGGCTGGGCCGCAGGCAGCGATAAGGTAGTCCGGGTTTGTTGCAAGGGCATCGGCAACACCTGCAACGAGTGTGCGGTCTCCTGGTCCGAAATGCCGGATGAACGTGAGATTGAGGCCGTATTCCGTCGCGAAGAAACCCGTCCAGTCATAAAAAGTATCCCCGTACGTGGTGTTTTCGGCAAGCAGTGCAACCCGTTTCACTCCCTTCTTCTGGAGGAGCGAAACGATGGTCCTGACCTGTGCGACGTCACCCTGCGTTGTCCGCCAGAAATAACCTTTTTTTCCGAACGCCCGGATAATATCCCCGGAGGTCGCAAGCGGGCTGACCAGGAGTTTTTGCCGGCTGATAAATTCGGGTGCAAGCGTGTAGACGTCGTCACTGGTCGGCGGCCCGATCACGACCCGGATAGAATTATCATCAAGCAGTTCCTGTGCAAGCTGCGTGGTATTGCCGGCACTGGTATCCCTGTACACGAGTTCGACCTGCCTCCCGCCGATCCCACCCTGGCGATTGATGTCCTCCCGTGCCCATTCGAGCGGTTCTTTCAACTCGACGTCACCGGTCATAGGCAGGAGGACGCCGATCCTGACCGGAGTATTCGCATGGATTACCACATAAACGGTCCATGCACCGGCTACAATCAGAATAGCACAGGTGAGTGCGATGAGTCCTGCCTTTGTTCTATCGATAATGGATCACCCCGGTAACGACGACGGACGTATGACCTGCGGGTCCCGCGGGTCAGCCGGTCGCAAGGAACCCCGCCTCAACAACACGGTTCTTTACAGGTATCTAATGCGGTATCCTGATACCAGATACCCGATTTTATACCATTACACTAGTTACACCCCATGCCATTTTAAAATTTATAAGAATACGCCCCCGTGTTCGTGGGTGGCTTACCCGCTTTCTGCGCCGGGAGCTCCACACCGAAGTGCACCGCTAATGCAATGATCGTTGCCAAAATTCCGCTACCAATGATCAGCAGGATGGGTTTTTTCATCGCATCGGGTGGTTGTGCTTTGGTCATCAAATTTTTCCCTATCGTTTGGCTGGTTTAATAAACTGCAACATTAATTTCATTTTATAGAATAACTGCAGAAAGGAAAGACCATGCCGATACCGGTCTCCTGGCGGTGATTCATTACGGTGGGAACTTTCCTGTCCTGATGAAAGCGGGAACGGGGTTGACACCCCGGGGCCTCTCACTCCCAGTGGATGATCAGTGGTGCGTTTTTTTCCGGGAACCGTGGGACCGTGCAGATTATCTTCATCCTGGTTGAGTTCGCACGGTATAAGCAGGACTGCATCGCCCGCACGTTACCCTTGCAGTCGCTCCCCGTGCCGGCATGGAGTACTCCCTGGTCCAAGGCTGCCCCCACTTACCCCACATCATCAATAAAGGGCCACATTTTACCGGATATTATAGTAATAAGGTTTAACCCGGGTTATCGAACCGCTCGGAGTAACATTCGCCGGATGTCAGTTTTTCCCCGGGTTTAAGGTCAAGGACAACCTGTCGGCATGGTCCGGACATACATAGGCAGCACAGCACCCGTATCCCTGGTACCCGATGGCGTCTTTTTCACAGTACTCGCATTTCTTTTTTTCAGCCATTATCGTTCACGGAGATAGATATTTAGTACTACTCCAAAAAAAAGAGATATGGTTTAAAAATCCGGGTTTTACCCCACCACATCAAACGTCTTCGCGAACGACGTCCACCGCACGTCCTCGCCGATGTTGAACCGACCGCTGGCCATCAGGTCCTTACCGATGGAGTTCGCATACCCGAGTTCACTTGTTGAACCAATCCCCGCCAGACTTCTCGAACCGAAGCTAATCGATCCAAAACCTGAACCTGACCCAATAGCCGTAAACGCAAATGAATCCGGCATCTGCAAGTCCGCCTGGTCAATAGACCCTACCGAACGATACGCCAGGTCATCCGCCATAAACAGCGATCTCGCAACAACCGTCTCACAGTAAGGTGTCGCGGTAAAGTTCGACCCCTCTGCATCGAGTGAATCAACCCCGCACGTTACGCCGGAAGCAGCAGCCCCGGGCAACGGTCCACTCATGTCCGGACCATTAAACTGATATCCGACCCTGTTGATCAGGTCCCTGGTAGTAGCCGATGTCGAGTGCGCTGTTGCTGACTGGCAACGCTGTAACATCATTACGGAAAAACAAGTGATACGGAGGGAATGAAAACGCCAGGTTACGGTGGTAAATGGTTACTGTTCATCTTTATGGTAGAATGCAAGAAATATGAGTGTATCATTTTTTTTATCATAGCAATACGAGAGCCGATATGGCGGTACATAGACCTCCCTCGAATTTTTACGGCCCCAGCGCATAGGTTTTCCGATTTCCGGATCCTGGACAATACGAATGATCTGCGCTTTAACACGCTCTTTTTGTGAAGTATCCCGGATCTTCCGAACGCACCTTTCAAAGCGGGTGCTATAGGCAACCGTCACCATGATGCCAATTCATCAAGAAAGGCATCTTTCTCCTTTTGTTTAAAAGATCCTTTCTGATATTCAGAAAAAGCCTCTTCCGTTTTTTCGGCAAAGAGGATATCGTCTTTAAGTGACGGTTTCAGCTCATCAAGAGGTTTGATGATATACCGTTCACCATCCCGGATTATGAGCAGTTCCTCTCCTTCAGAAAGATTGTCTCTCATTGAAGAGGGAATGACAATCTGGCCCTTTGAACTTACGCGGGTTATACCGATATCCATATCCGATCAGTAAGACATATCTTACAGGATAGTATATCATTCTATGTAAAAACGGGTAACTGTTCAGGTGCCCCGAACCGTTACTTCAATTCTTGAAATGATGGAGAAAATAAACGATATTAAAAAAGACCTAAATGACTTTGAGATCTGGTTTTTTGGGATTGTTAGGGCACATAGAAAACACCACCCGCACATAATCAATAATAAACGACCCGCACCAATGGTAATGTAATGCAACGAATTGGGAGCGGGGTGTAAGGGATCATCAGAACGGCCCTCGTGATCATATTCGTCATCGCTCTCGCAGCCATTATTGGGGCTATTTTTTCGGTTGGGCTATCCCGCTCTAGAATACTGCGGATATCGTCACCTATGCAACACCGGTTACTATAACTGGCATCCTGGAAGTCCCGTTATTCGTGTCGGAGGGAGAGACCATCTCGCTTACCTCACCGTGGCATCCGGGTTGCAGGTAACAGTTTCATTGACGAGACGGGCCAGCCACGATCAATTTTGTCCATTTATCGGGGCTGCTTCACAAGGCGGAAGCCGGTGACTCCATCGTTTTGGTTGCTGACGAAATCAAATGGAGATCAACAACCAAAAAAAGTAGATCCCCTACCCTACCCCACCGCATCAAACGTCTTCGCGAATGACGTCCACCGCACGTCCTCACCGATGCTGAACCGACCGTTGGCCATGAGGTCTTTACCGATAGGGTTCACATAACCGAGCTCGGTAGCCGTACCAATCCCCGCCAGACTTCTCGAACCATAGCTGAAGGACCCGGTACCCGATCCCGACCCAATCGCAGTGAATGCAAACGAATCAGGCTAATCATCCAACCACACATGCAGTTACCCCGGGTATATCTACGATAACTCCAAAATCAAACAAATCCCTCTATTTTACGCCCGAATTATCGAAAAGATACCGCTACCGGGGTATCCACATCCCACCCCGATCCATAAAATCCATTCTCGTTCGTTTAAATCGCCCGCATTTGGCTCCGATTGAGTTTGAAGTAGGATATGGCAAAATTGGGCGATTTCCCCATAATCCGCCCAATATCTGGCCTTTAATTCAGCCTTACGATATTAAAAGGTCCAATAAAAACCCCTGTTTTAACCTTTGGACTGGCATTTTTGTCATTGGCGATTGAGGTTACGACCCAACCTGCAATCGGTCAATTGAACGTTGCGTTGATAGAATAAAAAAAATATCTAGGTGGATTTACAATCATTGCAATTAGCCTGACACGTATTTACACATTGATGGAACTCAGGTGTCCCGCCCGTGGGATTCTTAATTGCACACCCATTGACGCAATCGTTTTGGCAGGTAAAACACCTTTGAGCGGGAGTTTCCCAATTTTTCGGCGCTTGTGGTGCCTGCTGCGCCGGTTGTTCCATACCGAAGTGCACCGTCAGTGCAATGATCGTGCCCAAAATTGCGATTCCAATGATAAACAGGATTAGTTTTTTCATCGCATCGGGTGGTTGTGCGTTGGTCATACAATTTAGCCATTTTGCTTTACTGATTTAATAAACTGCAGCATTAGTTTCATTTGATAGAATGAATTGTCCAACGATTCCCCTTGCTGGTTGTACAGGCTCAAAGCCCAACCGAAGACCAGCGTCATCGAAGTCGGGGCCGGGAATTCCAACGGTCACCCAACATCAGCGACCTATGGTCGCCTGGCCCAGGCGGGGTCCGCTGTGTACCGCACCGACCTGAATGGCGATGTAACGGTAACAACCGACGGCACAACGTACGATGTCAAAACAGGACAACGGGTATCGGGCTCTTCGAAAACGGTTACCACGCAGCAGGCGGCGAGTTCGCAGAGAGCAACTGGAGCGGTCTGCGACTGCTCTTACAATAGATATAATTGTAAGGATTTTCAGGGGCATGATGCCGCCCAGACCTGCCAACACCGATCGCAAAGGA
>JAPKXR010000018.1 GCA_026394715.1 Methanomicrobiales archaeon
GGGTTGGATGGCAGATAAGCCTAAATTGGGCGTTTTTCGTCAGATTCAAACGATATCTGGCCTTTATTGGGGGTTACCCCTTTTCGAAAGTCCAAAAAAAGACCGTGCTAAACGCAGGATTTCCCAATTCCCAGATTGCCCCGGTCACTTTGACGCCCAGCACAAGATACGATCAACCTGGACCCGTTCCTCAACCCAACCTCCACTTTTTCTGATGACATCAACCAGAACTCCATCGTCCTGAAGATGACCTGACGAAAGTGTTTCATTCCTGTTCATGGGTGATGCCAATGCCGATGCCGAAAGCCGTATTGTCAATAGCGGAACGAATCTCCAGGCCGACATCCTCAAAATCGGCCACCACGGCAGCGCTATGTCATCCAGCTCGGTTTTCCTAACCAAAGCACAACCGAAGACCAGCGTCATCGAAGTCGGGGCCGGGAATCCCTATGGCCATCCGACATCAGCGACCTATGGTCGCCGATTCCACCAACGCCAGAAAAAACAACAAAATCAAAATTTATTAGAGGAGACTGTTAAACTCTTTCACGGTCAATCCGGCATCCTTAATCAGTTCGCGCTCAGTTCCCTTTGAAACGGTATTATGATCTGGGATGATTAGGACCTCTTCCCCCCTTGACATAGCGATATGACTTCCTTTCTGTCTTGTGACAGTAAAACCAATCTTTTTAAAGACTCGTACCATATCCGCACCGGATACTGGTAGCAGCCGCAGTGTCATACCGCTATCTCAACGACGGAACACCTTGACTGAGAACGTACCATATGACTGGCTTTTTCGTGAGTAACGAGAAGATAAAGTTCAATGGCTTCCCGTATATTCGTCAGGGCCTCATCCCGGGTGGTCCCTTGAGAGTGACATCCTTTCAGAGCAGGACAATGCACTGAGTAAGCGCCATCATCCTCCTCTTCAAGAATTATATCGAATATCATAGTGTATTATTGATTTCTTGTAGAAAAAGAGTAACGCCTATAGGGTGGAAACCCGGTATGAAATTGTATTCTGGAAATGGTCTTCACAAGCTGAAGCCTGTGCGTAGATATATCCAACAATTCTACGCCTTCACTCCCTCAAATGTGCCAGGATATATCAAACCAGCCTTCGGAACCAAAACAAAAAATGGATCTACCCCTACTCCACCCCATCAAACGTCCTGGTAAACGACGTCAACCGCACGTCCTCACCGATGTTGAACCGGCCGCTGGCCATCAAGTCCTTACCGATGGAGTTCACATAACCGAGCTCGGTAGTCGTACCAATCCCCGCCAGACTCCTCGAACCGAAGCTGAAGGACCCGGTACCCGATCCCGATCCAAGATTTGTATATTTATTGGAAGATGCTGAACCGCATCAAATCTGCTGCAATACTAACTCATTTTTCCCCGCATGACATTCTCACCAAGTTCAGTAAGGTGTATGCATACCGGATACAGGAAGAACGGGTGATTACTGAGGTCCCAAAAAAGGTTCGCGACCATGAAAATAAACGGGACTACTCCCTTGTTCCCCAATTGAACCCGGGTTCAGGCTTGAAATGGCATTTGGATTAATACCACTTTTCACTCCATTCGCCCATCGCGATCAGCAGCTTTGAAAGTTCCCGTCCCTGTTCGGTCAGTGAATATTCAACACCGGGAGGACTGGACTCGATAATCTTCTTTACGACGATCCGGTAACTTTCAAGATCTTTTAACTTTGCCGAAAGCGTTTTCGAACTCATAGGTTTTAGAGATCTTAGGAGCTGGTTGTAGCGAACGGGTCGTTCGGGCTGATACAGATTCCACAGAATGAGCAGGCACCATTTGCTCCCAATGAGTGTTACGGTGCGCTCGACCGGGCAGGGGATTTTTTTAATATCTGCAAGTGATTCGGACATCTCGGTAACCACCGGGTAACTTGGTAAGTTATTTGTTCGTTTGTTTTTTTAATACTTTACAAGCGAAATATAGTATATATAGTAAAGCAGGTATAAAAATGGACAACGAAAAACAATTTTCAACTGCAAATGGTGGATTGATGAATAAAGATGATGTGATGGTGTGGGGAGATTCTGGACAGAAAAATAACGTCCGGCACGGAGGAAATCTGATATGGGACTGAATTTTTCGCTGGTTGGTAATGCCACATGGGTGCTTGACGTGGATAAGAAATTCAAGATCGGGTGCGACCCTGCATTATCTCCCAAGGGAACAAAGTATGGCCCTGAAGGTCTGATGCCTCAACGAATAAAATCACCCGTCTATGATGAGAGAACCTTTGATAACATAAAAATATGGCTGTTAACCCATGGACATTTTGATCATCTTGATGAAAACGGTCTGGGGTCAATGCAGGATGGCTCCTCTGTTGTGAGTCATAAAAACTGTTCAGCATTACTCAAAAATCGCAAGAACCTCAATATCAGTTATCTGACATGGCATCAGAAGAAAGTGATAGAAATTGAAAAGTATCGCATTGATATCGAAGCGGTTCCAGCGATTCATGGAACGACATTTTTGACAAAAATACTCATGGGCGGGGTGAATGGCTACCTCATTACAATTCACCACGATAAAGACACAAAAACCATCTACGTCACATCAGATACGGTATACGTTCCGGAGATCCCTGCGGCATTGCACAACCGGAACATTGATCTTTTTATCCCAAACATGGGACAGGCACAACTGAAAATGATCGGTGGCCCCATTACCATGAATATAGAGATGCTAAAAAAATTTATGCACGAGTTGAAGCCGGTCGTCACCTTGCCGGTTCATGTGGATGATTTTTCCCATTTTGGAACCTCGCGTTCTGAGTTAATGAATTCAGAAGGGAAAAACATGAAAGTTTTGGAGAACGGTGAATCTTACAAAATAATGTAAGAACCGGGTTACCAATTTTATACAGAATTAGCCAATAAAAAAATCTTACTCCCCCTGCTTTTCCAGAAAACCACCCGTTTACTCTTCCCAAAAATATTATGGAGCCGTAACGCCCCGCCCATCAGGCCTCTCATCACAAACCGCCGGGCACCCATACCATTTCCCTTCATCATTCCTTCACCCGCTGGTCCCGGAACCATTCAGTACGGCAGGCTAAACTATGGATGACATGCTTATTTTTCATCCGGGCCCAGGCCTCGGATGGCATGAGCATGAAATATTTTTCGCAGTTGTCACACAATCATATCCCGTAATCATCCGACACAACACAAAAAAAAGGGCCCCACCCCAACCCCTATACATCAAACGTCTTCGCAAACGAGCTCCACCGCACGTCCTCACCGATGTTGAACCGGCCGCTGGCCATCA
>JAPKXR010000209.1 GCA_026394715.1 Methanomicrobiales archaeon
GCGCCGTTCACGTTGCTATCTCTCGGCGCCCGAAGAATGCCCCGCGATTTGGAATAACGATTGGCAGGATCCCCAACCGGGATAAGGTTCTTAGGGCTGCAAGCCCTACGCCTTTGCTGAAATCAAAATGAGATTTGATCGGTTGGGAATAACCATTGGCAGGGATCCCCAACTGGAACAGGGTTCTTAGGGGCTGCAAGCCCCTACGCCTTTGGTAAGCGTGGTGAGGAGCATCAGCGACGAAAAGGCCCGCGTCCATCAGAGTGAGTGTGTGATAAAAAAATTAAAAACTTATGCTCTTCGGCCGCGTGGCAACGTAAAAGAAACACACTTATTGTCCAAGTTCCACACCCCAGAAACACCCGGCGGCAAACGTTGCTTTTCTGTATCCAGCCCCTGTCCCCTCACTAGTCATTTACGTATCAACACAATGAATTCCTTTCTTCTCATCATATATGGGGGTTGGTATCAGGACAATACCCTTGAACGTATCAGGACAATACCCTTGAACGTGCGGGAAATATTTGATTTAAATAAGCGGACATCACATAGGTGATGCAAAGAGGTTGCCCTTTCGCATTTCCCGGCTGATATTACCCGGATACCGATGGGGTCGGTTCCTTATGAGTGATAGCAATAGTATTGAAGTCCGTTCGGTAACGAAGAATTTCCAGGGCTCACGGGTACTGGATGGTATCAGTTTTTCAGTCGGAAAGGGTGAGGTCTTCGGATTTCTCGGTCCGAACGGTGCAGGAAAAACAACCACCCTGCGGATTCTGCTCGGTCTACTCAGACCTGACTCAGGTGAGGCACTAGTCCTTGGGGACTCCCTTGACACTGCTGACGCGGTACGAAAACGGGTGGGGGTACTTTTTGAGAATAACGGCCTCATTGACCGGTTCACGGCCCGTGAAAATCTCCTGTATTATGGCGAACTCTACGAAGTACCGGACCTGGGAAAAAGGGCCAGTGAACTGCTGGAATATGTCGGTCTTTCAGACCGGGGGGACGACCTCGTCGGGATATTCTCAACCGGGATGAAACGGAAGCTTGGTCTTGCCCGGGCGATCCTCCACAAGCCAGAAATACTATTTCTTGATGAGCCTTCATCCGGGCTTGACCCCGAAGGGCAGAAGATGGTCCATGACCTGATCGTCGGTCTCTCCGGGCAATCGATGACAATATTTTTAAATTCCCATAACCTCGATGAGGTGAGCAGGGTCTGTTCGAAGGTTGCAATCCTCCACCGTGGGACTATCAGGGCATACGATTCAATTGAACGGCTCAGGGCCGGCTCATCAGGTACTGACCTTGAGATCACGCTCTCTGACCCGGCTCTTGGGGACAGAGCTGTTGCCATCATCACCGGAACGCCTGGCGTGACTACAACCTCGCAGGAACATGGGCATATTAAGGTAACACTTTCCGGGACAAGCGGGTCACCGGTACTTGAAGCATTGATCAAAGAAGGCTTCGGGGTGGAGGAGGCAGTGCGGCGAAAGCGGACACTCGAGGAGATATACCTTGGTGTGGTGCGCGAGGTCGGGGGTATGCAGGATGATTCGGCACCGGTTGCTGACCCGGGGAAAGGACGTGCAGCATGATGAACGGGATCTTCGTTATTGCGAAAAAGGAAATCCGGCAGCTGACACATAACACGCAACTGATGGTATCAGCACTTGCTATGGCCCTTATTTTCGGTGCAATATCAGGCCCGGCGCTGACGGCCACCGGGGGAACGGGCACGAGTATCGGGATTGATACGCTACTGTTTACATTTGGGCTGATGATCGGGCTTCTGATCGGGTATATTCTATCAGGGCAGACATTTCTTCGTGAAAAACAGGACGGGACAATTGAGACCCTCCTCGCCGGACCACTTCCCGTGAAGGAGATCTGGCTTGGAAAAGTCATCGGCGTGCTCATTCCTGCCTACGTGCTGACTCTGGTCTCCACGGTACTGATGATTATTGTTTCCGGTTTCCTCCAGGGGGAAGTTCTCATCCCTTCAGGACCGATAATCCTGCACCTTGTTACCGTGGTACCCGCATTTATCGCGTGCGGGGTAGGAGTGCTTGGATTTATTCAGCTGCTGCTTGGGATGCGGGAAAACCAGATCATCAACATAGCCGTGATATTTGGCCTCATATTCCTGATCAGTTTTTCGCGTGAACTCCTCGGGCCAGGGTTTACCATGTCATGGGCAGGAGAAGGTGTCATTCTCGCCCTCACCGTTGCCCTGCTCCTGGTAGTCAATGTAATGACGCGGTTCCTCGACAAGGAAAGAATAGTGAGGACTATCCCCTGATATCTAACGAATACCCTCCTGGAGAAGCGAACTTTGTTATCAGGCAGCCAGGGAGTTCCAGGATTAATTCCGGGATATGAAACGCACATGAATGCTACTGCGCTCACACCAGAAAATAAGAAAATACCCAAGTCTGATTTCGTTCAGCCTCTATAAAAAAATCTAACCCCATTCCTGCCTATTTATTCAAAAAATAAGCAGGGTATAATCATTACATCACCCCTTTTACCAACCCCCTCCCTGCAAGTGCCTGGATTTAGGTTTGGTACTCCTTCGAAATCCGTTGGTTTATGAACTAAGCCGAAAATCAGGCAGATTTTTAAATGACCCTGTTAATTTTGAGTTGGAAAATCCGTTTGATTGAAACACGTTCTGAACTGATTCTTTAGAAATACGCAGATTAATCGAGTTCTATGTGTACCGTGAGGTATAGATCTTTTTCGCGTTTTTTTGTAATATTCGATTAAGATTCAAAAATAATTGAGTCAACTCGATCATTTTTCAGATAATTCCATGTTGCTGATTCAAGAATTGTAAACTTTGGAGTAGAAGTAGTTTGATTTCTACTGAAACTTTGAGGGTGGAGTTTTGATTTTACCAAAACAAGTTAATCCGTCTTTTCATCTGGATCCGGGCCCGTAATGGAATTTATTTACTACATCATCTACCGTTACCATGCATGTGGCAGGACCAAAAACAGGAGCGTCGCCGGCCTTCAATTTCGACCCTGCGTCATTCTACAGGATGTTAAAAATATAATCAGGACTTCAACAAATGCTTCATTATTGTAATGAGAATTCCGGGATCCGATATAAAATCACCTTTTTCCAATGTCCGGGAAGATGAGTCCCCTTTGAGAGAAAGCTTGAAAAAGGTTGGAGTAACAGGGAAGGTATGAAAGTAATTACTGCATGCAGCATCGCCTGCGTGGTACTTGTGGTCATGCTCGCAGGATGTACAAGTATGCCATCCATTCAACCTGCAACACCTGCACCGACAAGTTCTGTTATTGTGTCTACACCGGTACCAACATCCGTCACGGTTACTGACCCGACCCTTCTCGGGACATGGAACTTAAAGTCTATGGTGCTCCAGGGGGGTACGGCATTTACATTCCCCACCAATGCACAGATCACCGCAACATTCGATAACCTGGGTAATGTGGTGGGGTTCGCTGGGTGCAACAACTACAATTCCCGGTACACCCTTTCAGGTCAGCAGTTGTACACCGGTATGGGTATGACGATCGGACCAATCACATCTACTCAAAAATTCTGTACGGACCTGAGCAACACGGAAACCACGTATCTTCAGGTCTTACAAAACGCAAAAACATACACCGTTAACGGTGATGGCCTGACCATTACAGACAACTTAAACAGTATGCTGGTCTACAAGAGATAATCACCACAACTATTTTTCCTGTGGTATTCCAGGAACTATTGCTTCATTCAGAAAAGGATGGATAAATGAGATATGCAGGTGTTACTGTAATCACATTAATCTGATTTCTTATTTTCACCTCAGGGTGTGTCGATTAAGCACCGACCCTTGCCCCGGGATACCGTTAACCAAAGGGAGAACAACACGGGATATCCCGGCAACTGCTGAGTACGTCTCATCGGCGTTTATCGGGATATGGTAGGTAACGTCGATGCTGATCAGCCATATTCCCATAGCACCCCTGCCACTCACCGGTATTACTATTGAATCCGATACCAATGGCTGCTTCGGCGGGTATGGCAGCTGCAACAGGTATACCGGGACCTGGCAGGTTGATGGCCGTTGTGTCAGTATCAGCGAGGTGAAAAGTGAGGGGCTTTCCGGGCCTGACCATCCCCGTGTGATGAAACAGAAAGAACAGAACTTCGCTATACTACAGAATTCAACCGGTTATGGTACGAATAGGGAAGATATGGCGCTTTCCTATGGGTCGGGGAAAGACCGCCTGACTTTCAAACAGGTACTGATTGATTCCCTGGATATCGTACAATTGTCCGCTCAACCAAAGGACTGCATAAGTCGGAGTAGCACGGGCAGTACCTTTGGACCTGAAAAACGAGCGTGAGGGAAGATAGCAGTACCTTTCAGCGCCTGGTACAATGGGGTGAGTACCGGCACCCCGGATTATTGCCTCTTCCACAGGTTACCCATGGGTTATCTCAATAATCCCCCTACAACCCCCCCGATTAAACCAAGTACCGCGTGGTAGAGTGCAAGGATGATCAGGGCTGTCGCAATGCCAAGTCCGGCAACCAGTCCAAAAACCCCGAGCAGGAATGTGCTCCCTATAATTGCCAAGGCAGAGAGAATGACTGCCCCTAACAACCCGCTCAAAAACCCGGCTTTTCCACCGTTCCATACTCCCCCACCAGCAATCAATCCTGCAATAAGCCCAGCAACTAACGGACCAATTACGGGTGCAAATCCCAGCACGACCATCAGGACAAACCCGACAGCAACTGCAAGCCAGAACGAACCCTCCTTTTTAGAACTCATCCATTAGGTAATTGCAGGGAGAAACTGATTAATTTTTATATACGGGATCCGAAAATTGACTGCCCACTCATCCTTTCGGAACGGGTTCTACCTTACGTATAGGCACCTTCGGAGAGCATCCTCCCCGACTTTCCAATATTATCCCGGTCAAGCTCATTGATCATTATCGTGACCATATCAGGCCCTACTCCGAGGGTATCGGTAAATCGTCTTTGTAAACTCTCTGACGAGGACATTTTTTCTGCTCTGCAGTCCTTCCTTTTGCCATTTTAATAATAACGACCGGCATGTTGTTCAACAATAGTCTGGTCCCCTGACCCGATTAAGCCATACGAACCGGGCCCCCGGTACCAGAAATGAATTGTTGCAATCGCCACTTGCCAATCTATTTTTTTTAATATTGGGCTGCTGGCATCCTGAAATTTTAAGAGAATGGAGGGCAAAAAGAATTAAAAATACTAATCTTATTCAGATGTCCGGCGGGCACACCCGCCAGCAATCGCCGCCTCTTTTACGGCTTTCGCAATCGCCGCCGTCACCCGGCGGTCAAGAATGCTGGGGAGGATTCGATCCTTTGAAGGTTTTTTGATATAGTCTGCCAGTGCGTGGGCTGCTGCCACTTTCATTCCATTGGTGATTTTCGTGGCACGGGCATCGAGAGCACCACGGAACATCCCCGGGAATACCAGTGCATTGTTGATCTGGTTCGGAAAATCGCTTCTCCCTGTCCCTGCGATGGCTGCACCGGCAGAAAGTGCAATATCAGGCATAATCTCAGGTACAGGGTTTGCCATTGCAAAGACGATCGGGTCATCATTCATTGAATGGACCATCTTTTTTGTAATAATCCCGGGTGCAGAGACCCCGATGCATACATCCGCACCTTCCATCGCCGTTGCAATGTCCCCGGTCCTGCCCTGGCGGTTCGTCTCATCAGCGAGGATAAACTTGTATTTATTGGCGTAAAGCCCCTCCCGCTGCCGGTGAATGATACCTTTGGTATCACAGACAACGATATCGTGGACCGAACGGCAGTAATCCGGGTTGTACCCGATACATTTCAGGAGCCTGGCAGTTGCATACCCTGCAGCCCCTGCGCCGCAGATGGTAATATTGAGGTCTTCAAATTCCTTTCCTGTCACCTTGCAGGCATTCAGGAGCGCCGCCAGTATGACGATTGCCGTGCCGTGCTGGTCATCGTGCATGACCGGTATACCAATATCCTGCAACGCCTCCTCGACTTCAAAACATTTCGGCGCGGCGATATCCTCGAGGTTGATCCCGCCAAACACCGGGGCGATATTCTTTACGTCATCGGCAAAACCTGCATGGTAGTGCTCAAAACATATGGGGAAGGCATCGATATCGGCAAATTTCTTGAACAGAATTGCCTTTCCTTCCATGACGGGGATCGCTGCATACCCGCCGATATTTCCAAGCCCCAGGACTGCTGAACCATCCGTAACGATGGCGATGGTGTTTGCTTTCAGGGTATACCGGTACGCAAGGTCCTTGTCCTTTTCAATTGCCCTGCACACCGCGGCCACCCCGGGTGTGTACGCCCGTGCAAGGTCTTTCCTGGTCCTGAGCGGGACTTTGGAACGGATTTCCAGTTTTCCCTGTTTCCGCTCGTGGAGTTCGAGGGCCTCCCGGTACACATCAGCCTTTATCTGGTTACTGGTATCTTTTTTCGTCATCCGCAAGAGCTCCCTGCCCTGCATTGAATGAGCGCCTCCTCCCTACAAGAATGTTGTGGTACGGCAATCCAGGAGATGGTAACCCCTTGTTTCCGGTCACCCGGGTTTGACTATTTCCCGTATCACATTTACTGACGCAGTCTTTTGGTTATAATCCCCGTAACCGGAAACGATAGTTCAGCCGCATTACTGTTTGATGGATACTCACATGGGACCTGTTCCACCCCTGGCGGCCATATCGAGTGAAAACTCGATCTCACGCCATGCCCGGTCGAGCAGTCCCTGGTAATAGGCCAGATCGAACCCGTCAGCCTCCCATGAAAGGTCTACGGCCCATTTTCTGGCGTCACGGACGACATACCCGATCTCCATCCCCGGAGAGACCTGAATACCGGCAGCCTTGCATGCCCTGACTGCCGATGCCTCTAGGCAGTTCCGGGAATAATCCAGCTGGCTTACCTGGCGGTGTATTGCCATCTCCTGCGGGCTGGCGGTACGGAGCCCGTCACTGGCATCCCTGTACCGTTCTCTCACCGCACTGGAAACCTCGTTGATCTCACACCGTGAGGACGCCGTACCCAGGAGGTCGAGCATTTCCGTCTGTACCCGCTGGATATATTCCGGGGTATCACCCCGCCGGCTGGCAATACCGCGGATTTTGACAGACCTGTCGTTAAGCCTGCCATAATACCGGTTATACGCTCCGAAGCCGTCCGGCATCGGGAGAAAGACCAGCCAGTCGTAGGACTCGAGTTCAGTGAGCAGCCGGGTCTCCTCCTCGATCCGGGCTTTCAGGTGTTCACGCCCGGGTCCCCGGAGCCACAGGCAGTCAACAATTCCGTGGAGGACTGAGGCTCCCTCCTCCTCGGCGATCTCTTTCGACCTGATAAGGATGTCCCGGGAACAGGAGGTGATCCGTTCGTGGACCTCGATCCGTCCGAACTTGGCATTTTTATATCCCGTATAGCCGAAACAGGTGACCAGCATCCACTTGAGGATGGAATCGGCCCCGCGGTAGTGCGGGATGGTCTTCTTCAGCTGTTTTGTCCTGCACCTGAGCTCAAGGAGCGGTGCAAGCACCGCCGGGAGAAAACCTGGTTTTTCAGGGTTGGTAACCGTTTCTGGCGAGAGGTTGTACAGCACGATGACTGACGGATACAGGGAGGTGAAGTCGATCTGAAAGACGTCCTCGTAGAGCCCGGGCACCGGCTGGAACATCATCCCTCCCCGATCGCAGGCACGGAGGCCATTTACGTTCCGGAGGTCTTCTGCATCGGTCTTCCGGTACGGTACTGCTATCCCCCGCAAGAGTGCTTCATATACTTCATATCCCGAGATCAAGGTCCCAGCCGTAAACCGTGCCGCGAGGTTTGGGCAGAGCCCGGTGAGCCGCGATGCGAGGAGAACCCCAAAAAGTCCGCCTTCACGATAGTTAAAGCTGGTACGCGTGTCGATCAGTAACCTGCCATCCGGCATGAGCGAACCTTCACGGTACTCGGTCCTGCCATAGCTCACGTATGACGTTGCATCAATCCTCCGGAACATCCCACTCCGGCTGAACGGTGGGTCGAGACCATAATGCCGGGCCTTTGCTACGACCCGCGGGACCCAGATGTCAGCACCAGGAAAAAGAATGACCTCCGGGTCACAGGAACTGACAATTCCGGATAAATCGGTGATCACCGTTTTTTCATCCCCAAAAAGAAGATCTACTATGCCGGACTCCCGGTTGGTTACACGGACTGACCTGCACTCCGGAGTGGCATACGGGTTTTCCAGGACTTCGATCTCCAGGACCCTGTCCGGTAGAGAAAAATCAGGGGAAAACCTGGACTCTCCCGGTTCTCCGCACGGGAACAGGTTATGTTCGGCCATGTAGCGGTGTTCAGGCCTGGAATCTACATTGTACAGCCTGGCGACATTGCAGGTCTGTTCCAGGATTGCATCAGCTACCTGCCGTCCTGCACTGGCACGGTAGCCGTGGCAGGTACCATACACGGTCCCGAACTGGCATTCCAGAATGCTGTACTGCTCAGAAAGCGCCTCGATCATCTGCCAGTGGGCGTCCGCGTCAGGGAGCTGGAAATAAAAATCAGGTGTCCAGGGTATCCGGTGGAGTGTTGTCCTGCCCTGTTTGCCACGCTCCCAGAGTTCAACATGCCCGTTCCGGTAATATGAGTCGATGATCCACATGGTCGTTCACACCCGCCAGTTTTCAGGTCTGCGAGGGAAATTTTCGGTTGAATGGTATGATGGTACCCCGGGAAAAGAGGTGACGGCGTCGGGAACAACATGCCCGTCATCCGTCCTGTCTGTCTTCTGTTCCCTGCACATGCAGAGGAGTACCGAAAAAATGGCAGCTTCAAGCGGGTCATCGAACGCATAAAACGCTTCACTCGCGTATGTTTTTGCCATTGCCACCACTTTGTCCGCGTAGATGGCATCATCGCACCTCATGGCCCGGGCCGCACGTCCCCATCGTCCGGCGATGTCGTTTACCCCCATGCGGACACTCTGGAAACTTCGTCCCATTATGACACCTCTGTGAAGAACCCTTCAAGGGTGATCTGTCCCTTCCCTGTTCCTGGTAGTTTTCGTGAGGGGTGCATCTGGCGTGATGTATCCTGCGGGAGCACGGGCTGCTCCCGAAAGAAGTACACCTGGTCTGCGTGGGATTGGATCAAATCAAACCAGGGATCCGCTCCCGGAGCATACAGCACCACGACTGTACTTTCTGATGCTCCTTTCAGAGCATCTGCGATTGATGCGGCATCTTCCTCACCGGCGTACAGTGACGGGTCATGCTCGACGAAGAGAATGGAATGCCGTACCGCCCGGATCTCTGCGGCGAGCTGGCCTGGTGAAACACTCCTTCTGACCTCCATATTGCCAGGGAGTTTCCGGAGTGCAGGAAGTATCCCCGATGTAGTCCCTGCGAGATAAAGGGACAGGTAACGCCCGTTTTCGGGGTTGTTGAGGGCCGGGATCACGAGATCTTCGGGTGCGATTATGGCACAGAACGTGCCCGTTAACACTGATACCATGGGTGCGATCTCAAACTCCATAGTACGTCAGTGACCCCGGGGGTCAATAAGGGTGGAGCGGGCGTGGGGTGAAAGTGATGGGATTGGTTGTGTCCTGGAATGGCGGGGTGGGTAGACAGGTTGTGCATGAATACGAGACTGGAAACAGGTTGACCCGAATGTCCTTTTCTGTTCTGGCACAGGGAAACAGTCGGGTGAAAGTATTTAGCCTCAAAAAGATAGTCTGGATTAACCAGATACCTCACTGGTTTATGAGTCCAGAGGTCAAGCCCCGGAACGGGATGGATGGCCCTCCATGAGTAACGTACCAGAAAGGGATCGTGTGGACCCGGAACCAAAACCTGTCCATGCACTCACGGTTTCGGAAGTCTACCAGCGTTATACCACTGATCCCGGTGGACTGGCCCGGGCAGTAGCCGGAGAGCGACTCCTGCGTACAGGCAAAAATGTCATCCTGGAGATGAAGGGGAAACCCCTCATTTTCAAATTCTTTTCCAATTTCACTCACCTGATGGCGATCATGTTGTGGATTGGTGGTGCTGTCGGTTTCATTGCCCAGATGCCACAACTGGGTATTGCCATCTGGATGGTCAACATCATCAATGGCCTTTTTTCATTCTGGCAGGAATTCAGGGCAGAAAAGGCAACAGAAGCCTTAAAAAAACTTATTCCCTCGTACACCCGCGTGCTCCGCGATGGTGAAGAGCAGCGTATCCTGTCGGAAGACCTGGTACCAGGGGACCTGATGCTGTTAGCCGAAGGAGACCGAATCTCGGCTGATGGCCGCCTTGTGGCGGCAGCTGACCTTCGGGTCGACCAATCGATCCTTACCGGCGAATCGAGGGCACTTAAAAAGATCAGTGAGCCGGTCCTGCAGACCGACCTGCCCTATGCCGAACTCCCCAACATGGTGTATGCCGGAACAAATGTCGTTACCGGCACCGGCAAGGCCACGGTCGTTGCCACCGCGATGGCAACCGAGTTCGGAAAGATTGCCCACCTGACCCAGTCGGTCAAGGACGAACTCAGCCCCCTCCAGAAAGAGATGGCGTTTGCGACAAAGATCGTGACCATTATTGCCTGCACGGTCGGCGTGATCTTTTTCCTCCTCTCTGCCGTGCTGGTCGGGGTGAACCTTGCCGAGAGTTTCATCTTTGCCCTCGGGATGGTCGTGGCATTTGTTCCTGAGGGCATGCTCCCCCTCGTGACCCTCTCCCTTGCCATGGGGACTCAGCGGATGGCCAGCCGTAATGCCCTGATCAAGCGGCTTTCCGCGGTCGAAACCCTGGGGTGCACGACGGTGATCTGTACAGACAAGACCGGCACTGTCACCCAGAACGAGATGACGGTACGGGACATCTGGCTTTCCGGTCGTAGCCTGGCGGTCACCGGGACAGGGTATACCCCTGAAGGCCAGGTCCTCGAAAACGGGCAACCGGTTCCCCCGGATAGCGATCTTCGTCAGCTGCTGGTCGCCGGAAGTCTCTGCAACAATTCCAGGGTGGTCCGGCCAGTTCCTGATTCTTCCCACTGGACAATCCTTGGAGACCCGACCGAAGCGGCGATGAAAGTGGTGGCACAGAAGACTGGTGTAGACCCGGTTACTGAAGCCCGGCAAACACCGCGTCTCCGTGAGGTCCCCTTTGATTCAGTCCGCAAACGGATGAGTACCATCCACCAGATGCCATCGTCCCAGGTCGCGTACGTGAAGGGAGCGCCGAAAGAGATCCTTGGCCTTTGTTCACGCATCCGGAACAACGACGTATGCCGTCCGATGGACGAGGAGGCCCGGTCCCGGATCATGACTACGAACGATGATTACGCCCGGAACGGGCTACGTGTCCTTGCCGTTGCTCTGCGTGACCTGCCTGACAGCACGGTTGATTACCGGCCGGAGTCCATCGAACAGGACCTCTGCTTCCTGGGCCTGGTCGCCATGATGGACCCTCCCCGGAATGAAGTAGCCCTAGCTGTTGAGAAATGTCACCGTGCCGGCATCCGTATCGTGATGATTACCGGGGATTATGGGCTGACCGCAGAGAGTATCGCAAGGCGTATCGGTATTATCACGCAGCAAAGACCCCGTATTGTCAGCGGGAGTGATCTCGATGCCCTGGATGACGACGGGCTCAAAGCGGTGCTCAGCGATGAAGTAATCTTTGCACGATCTGCCCCTGAACACAAACTCAGGGTGGTCATGGCCCTGCAGGAGATGGGGCATATCGTAGCGGTCACCGGGGACGGGGTGAATGATGCCCCGGCGCTCAAAAAAGCCGATATCGGCATCGCCATGGGCATTGCCGGCACGGATGTGGCAAAGGAAGCCGCCGTCATGATTCTCGCTGATGACAATTTTGCATCTATTGTCAATGCGATCGAGGAGGGGCGGGGGGTGTATGCCAACATCAGGAAATTTATCAGTTACATCTTCACCAGTAACACGCCTGAAGCCGTGCCGTTTATCCTCTGGGCCCTCAGCCGCGGGCAAATTCCGCTCGCCCTCAATGTAATGCAGATACTTTCCATCGATCTTGGCACGGACATGGTACCGGCACTGGCCCTTGGCAATGAGCCGCCCGAACAGGGACTGATGGATATGCCCCCCCGGAACATGAAGGAGCATGTGATCAACCGGTCCCTGATCATCCGGGCCTACCTTTTTCTCGGGTTGCTCCAGAGTATTGCAGCAATGGCGGCGTTCTATTTCATGTACTGGACCAGCGGCTACTGGGGCCAGTGGCTCGGTCTCCCCTCATCCGGGACCCTGTACCAGGCTGCGACGGCAATGGCGCTTGGTGTTGTGGTCACGACCCAGATCGGAAACCTGTTCGCCCAGCGTACCGAGCGTACCCCGACGTTCCGTTTGAGCTGGTTTGGGAACCGGATGATCTGGATCGGGATTATTTCAGAGCTTCTGATTGTGTCGCTGATTATCTATCTCCCATTCTTCCAGCAATTCTTCGGGACAGCTTCGTTCCCGCTGGTCTATTGGGTCTTCCTGTTTGCATGGGCCCCGTTACTGCTGCTGGCCGACGAATCCAGGAAGGCGCTCCTGCGACGGAGGGAGAAGGAGAGAAAAATCTTGTCTTTAGGAGGAAGTACTGTATGAAAATCATGATTATCGGGTGTGGAAGGCAGGGGGCCGAACTGGCAAAAATCCTCATCCTGAATGGATCGGAGGTGACCGTTGTGGATAAAGACCCAGCCGCGTTTGAGCGGGTGGGGCCTTCATTCAAAGGACGGGTTATTCCTGGGAGTGGGATTGACCGCGATGTCCTGGTAGAGGGGGGCATCGAACATGCGGATGGAATGGCAGCGGTAACTGCCAGCGATGATATCAACATCGTCGCTGCGCGACTTGCCCGCCAGGTCTTTATGGTACCCCGGGTTGTTGCCCGCGTGCATGACCCGCTCAAGGCCGAGATATACCAGAGACTTGGCCTGATGACTGTCACCCCGGTAATGCTGGGGACCGAGCGGTTCCGGGAACTACTCAGTTTTTCCCCGCTTTATCCCATTAAAAGGCTTGGGAATGGCGAGGTGAGTATTATTGAGATCGAAGTACCTCACGGCCTCATCGGTCGGACTGCGCATGAGCTGACGGTTCCCGGGGAGGTCCAGGTGGTGGCGATTACCCGGGGCAATAAGACCAATATCCCGATGTCCGGTGCGGCATTCCTGGAGAAAGATATCATCCATCTGGCAGTTGAATCGGGTTCCACCGGCCGACTGAACGCGTTGCTCGGGATGACATGAGGGGAATGAAATGAAATACGTTCTTGTAGTGGGTGGCGGTAAGGTTGGGACATATCTGGCGTCTATCCTCATTGCCGACGGTAACACGGTGAAGGTGATTGAAGGAAATCGTGAGGAGTTTAACCGTATGAGCAGGGATCTGCCCCCAGAGGTGCTCATCATGGGTGAGGGGACAGACCCGTCCGTGCTGGAAGCTGCCGGAGTGCGGAAAGCTGATGTCGTTGCAGCGGTGAGCCGGGCAGACGAGACGAACCTGGTGATCACCAGTCTTGCCCGTTTTGAGTTTCACGTCCCAAGGACTATTGCCCGGGTCAATATCCCGAATAATGCCTGGATGTTTACCCCTGAAATGGGCGTCGATGTGGCATTGAACCAGGCTGACCTGATGGCCCACCTGATTGCGGAAGAGATGTCGCTTGGGGATATGATGACCCTGCTCAAGTTACGGAGGGGGCAATATTCCATCGTCGAGCACCAGGTAACTCCCGGGGCCCTTGCGGCCGGGAAACATGTCAGTGACCTGGCTTTACCCCACGATTCTGTGCTGATCGCCATCATCCGCGGGGGGAATTTGATCGTTCCCCGCGGGGAGACGGTACTTCTACCGGACGATACGGTGCTGGCTCTCGTGCACAGCTCACAGCTCGACCCGTTGGCCTCCGTGCTGATGGGGCCTGGATGAAATGGCAATGTTGAGGTGGCTTCTTAGCCCAGGTGCCGGGAATAACCGTGGGCCCCATTACGGTGCCCTTCTTACCTATCTGATATTTTTTGAAGGTATCCGGAATGGGGATTTCATACATCCCTTCATCATAAACCAAAGGTGGGTTGTAGACTGCAAAAAAATTGGGCAGATTCCAACAAATCGGAGAGTCTGTTGATCGTAACTGAGGGATTGAATCTGTATAGGTACCGATTATGGCTTCAAAAATACTGGTGATGCCAGAATGTATGATTTCGCGGTGAATAATCCGATTTACCAGGCCCATCCCGGCCAGGAATCATAACCTGGTCTGGCCTGAGGCCGTCGATTTTTATTTCAATCGTCCAATGGCTGGTAGAAATACCTGTCATCGTCCTATGCGCGCTAACCCTGATAAAAGGTACCTCATGCGAATAATTTATCCCGTTTACGGCAAGGATGTACATAAGTAATATATATTATAAAATGTATTAGTTGGCGATAAGCTATTGTGGTGATGCTGGTATGAGTAACCTGCAGATGGAGCAGATCGAGAAACTGAAGGCAATGGCACTAAGGAGATGCTCAGAGCGGGTAGCAGAGG
This sequence comes from Methanomicrobiales archaeon, assembly GCA_026394715.1. Lineage (GTDB taxonomy): Archaea > Halobacteriota > Methanomicrobia > Methanomicrobiales > Methanospirillaceae > CAIKOD01. The sequence continues at coordinate 14,591 of JAPKXR010000209.1, forward strand.
CCGAGCGGAAGCGGGGTGCAGCAGGGGAGATGATATTTAACCCTGCATCGCATTGCGGGATCACATCATTCCTGAAACGGAATCACGGGCTGTGAAAAGGAGGGCCGTATGGATAAAAAAACGATCTTAGGGACCGGTAAAATCAGTGAAAGTAAGGAATCTGCCGCAACGGGTAACGTAACGTCAGAGGAGTCACTTCTCGAGCAGATCCGTGCCAAGGAGGAGGAGCAGAACGGGAGGATTGAAGCTGCCAGGCTACAGTACATCAAGGATGTTGAAAATGCCCGGACGGAAAAAGAATCCAGGCTTTCCCGGGAACGGACTCTCGTGCAGACTGAGGCAGATTCTGTCTGGCGGGAGGCAATGGACCGCATCAATTCTGATGTCGAACGGGTCCTCGGCGAAGGAGAGCAGCTGGTACGCCTCGAACGGGAACGGAAGGAACGGAGGTTTTCCGGGGTCGCCGACAGTGTGGTTCGGGAGATCAGTAAAAGGTAACCGGGTATGATACAGAAGATGAAAAGTGTCCTGGTGGTGGGTCCTAAATCGGACTTCAGTCAGATCGTCGATGTACTGTACCATATGGGCACAATCCACCTTGAAGAGGTGAGCGAATATCTTCAACCGGGAAGCGGGAATGTGCGGAAGATACTGACCTGCAGCATGACGGATATCCCGGTACTTCTGGCTACAATAGAAGGGATCTCACTCCTCCTCCCTGCAGTAAAGGACCGTTCCAATCTCACGGCACAACGGTATGAAGAGATCAGTCACCTGTCAACGCCAGAAGTCATTGCCAGGGTTAGTCACGTAGTCGGGATTGTCGGGGAGACGGTGAGAGACCTGTCAACAAAAAAGAGTGACCTTGAGATCGCCATCACCGGACTGGACCGGTACGAGAAAATTATCGATAAAATCCAGCCACTCGAACAGCAACTGCCGGTACTTCATGGCTATGAAGTTACGGTTCTTGTAATCCAAAAAGAATATGAGGACGTCCTTGAGATCATTCGTCCGGCGTTATCAGATCTTACGAATGGCCAGTTTGAACTGATATCTGCTGACCTGGACGAACAGACAATTGCCGTAATCACCGTGTTCAATAAACATTATTCTGAAAATGTCCACCGCTTCCTGTTCTCCAAAAACATTAATGAAGTCCGTATACCCGCAGATTATTCGAACATGCCGCTTGATAAGGCGCTGCTCCTGATCGATAAAAACCGCCGGGATGCCGGGTCCGAGAAAGATACTATTGATAACGATCTTACCCGTGTCTCACAGGAATGGGGCCACGAGCTGGCGGCATTGCAAAAGGTCCTGACGGAACGGGGCGAAGAGCTCAGTGCCTACAACAATTTCGGTGAAACTGATTATACCGTGATGGTCCTGGGCTGGGTCCCGAAAAAACTTATCCCTAAGACAAGGAGTGCATTGAATGAGGCATTCCAGGGCCGGGTGGTGATGACAGAAACAGACGCTACAACAGAGACGATGGACCGTGCCCCTATATCCTATGATAACCCCCGGTGGGTGCGCCCGTTTGAATTTCTTATGAAACTTGCAAGCCCTCCACAATATAACGAAATTGACCCAACCCCACTCATGGCGATATTTTTCCCGATATTTTTCGGAATTATTGTAGGTGATATCGGGTATGGTATCCTGATCCTGGTCGTCGGGTTGTTTATACGGTTCCGTTTCGGGGCGATAACATGGCTCCGGCAGATATCGGGTATCCTGATCATTTCATCCTTTCCGGCAATCTTCTTCGGTTACCTGTTTGGGGAATTCTTCGGGAATTTTGGCCAGATGATGGGGTGGCTTGAGCCGGTTACCCTTTTCGGGATCACATGGGACCGCATAGAGGCCATGATCCCGCTTCTTGTCCTGACGATTGCAATCGGGGTATTCCACGTGGTCCTCGGGCTTGCGATCGGGGTTGTTAATTCGATTACCCGGAAGAACCGGAAACACACCTGTGAAAAATGTGGGATGATTGGTGTTATTGCCGGTCTGATCCTCGTCCTTTGCCTGGTAGCAGGATTGCTTCCCGAAGCCCTGTATATCCCTGCTTTCATTCTCCTTGGGATCGCCGTGGCGTTTGTGATTTATGGTGGTGGTACCGGTGGCGCCATTGAGATAATGGGGACGGTGGGTAATATTCTCTCATACGTCCGCCTGATGGCGATTGGGATGGCATCCGTCATCCTCGCCATGGTTGCCAATGAACTCGGTGGTTCGATGGATGTGCTGGCGTTGGGTGTCTTTATTGCAGTAATGCTGCACACATTGAACCTGATGCTTGCGATGTTCAGCCCTTCAATTCACAGTGTGCGGCTGCATGTTGTGGAATTCTATTCAAAATTTTACCACGGGGGTGGACTACCTTACCGCCCGTTCAGTTCAGGAGACAAACCCGGGATGATCGATGGTAAGAAGTAGGCTTCCATCGCTTATTTTCAATAAATAATGAAAATTTAAAGTTTTTCAGGCATCAATCTTTAAATAATATAAGAACACTGTTACGGATCGGAGATGTTGTAAAATGGCGTGGGAAGTTGCAATTGGGGCGGCAATCGCATTTGCCGGTGGCGCGATCGCGACAGGCTGGGCACAATCAAGGATTGGTGCTGCGGGAGCTGCGACTATAGCAGAAAGGCCTGAAGCGGCAGGGAGTGTTATTGTGCTTGAGGCAATCCCTGAGACGATGGTAATTCTCGGCTTTGTGGTCGCAGCCATGATCGTAATCATGGTCAGGTAAGGTAGTCGTTATCCTGTATCGAACAGGGATTCCCGGATATGAATCCTGCCGGGATCCCCGGGACACTAAGTTCCCTGCTATTATAAGGGTATGACAGCAGGCGGGGAGGAATTGGTCAAGCCCTATGAAATATGACCACCTGATCCAGGCAATTGAAGATGGTGCAGAGGAAAAACTCCGGGACATCCGGGACAGCAGAGACCGTGAAATCCGGGACATCAGGGAACGTGAAGAGCGAGAGTCCGGACAGTTACGTAAGGACCTGCTTGCTGAAACAAAACGACTGATAGACCTCGAAAATAACAAGCGGATGTATTCGGCTCGTGAGCAGATAAAAGAGAAGCTGGCACGGGCACGCCAGGAGGCCTGTCTTTCGGTTTTCCAGGAGGCTGCGGAACGGCTCTCATCAATACGTGCAAGCCCTTCATATGAGGCGTTTTTTGAGGCGGTGCTGTCTGAGATAACTGAATCGCTGAACAGCGAAAAAATCCGCCTCCATATCGATAAAAAAGATGAGGCTTTGTGCCGGCAGCTGGTTAAAAACACCGGGAAGGAAGTTGAGGTTGTCATTGATCTTTCTACCGTGGGCGGGCTCTCAGGCTCAACTCCGGATGGAAAGGTTGTGGTCCGGAATACGATTGAAGACCGCCTTGTCAGGGCAAGAGAACGTATGAACGTAGTCGTATTTTCGGGACTCTACGGTGACCGGGATGTACGTTGAGTACGTAAACGCACGTGTCCATGGCATGTCAAGCCGCCTGATCACCATCCACGGGTTTGAGCGGCTGATTGCCCAGCCTTCTCTTGACGGTATCATAACGGAACTTGAAAAGACGCCCTACCGTGAAGAAATTGTTGAGGCACGTATACTGCATACAGGAATCGGCTGCATCGAATATGCCCTCCGGAAAAATCTACTGAAGACCTACCGGAAAGTCTTCGCTCTCGTAGAAGGGGAAAAGTCTGCACGTTATATTACAATATTCTTAAAAAAATGGGATGTCCAGAATATAAAGACGATAATCCGGGGGAAAAATATCCAGGCGCCGAACGAAGTAATCTCCGGCTGCCTTATCCCTGCCGGTACAATGGATGAAACGACGCTGATTGAACTGGTGAAACAGCCCGATGTCCGTGCCGTTGTAGACCTGATGGCAACCTGGGATATCGAGTACGCCGTTCCCCTGACGCGATATATCGGAGAATTTTTTGAACAGAACAAAATAGGCACACTGGAGTATGCACTGGACGAGTACTATTTCGAGTCATCTCTAAAGGAATTAAGTGGAAAGCGCCAGGACGACAGGGTCGTTTGTGACCTCATCGGGACTGAAATTGATACCAGGAATCTCAAGACGGCATTGATGATGATCCGGGATTCCGTCCCCGCAGATGATGCCGCCCTGTTTCTCCTCAAGGGCGGAAAGGAGATCAATACCGGGATGATTCTTGATATGGTCCGGACAAAAAAAATACCGGATGCAGTCCGACTCCTTGAGTCGACGTCCTACCGTTTTCTCCAGTCTGTTCCTGACATAGAAGTCTCTGGTGGAAAGATCTCCGTATTAGAAAAAGAGCTTGACCGCTACCTGATCAGGAAAGGGATTGCGATGTTCCGCGGTGACCCGCTCTCGTTCACCATCGTGATCGGGTACCTATGGGCAAAATTAAATGAAATCACGAATATCCGGGTTATTTCCCGTTGCAGAGAGGCTGGAATGCCTGACGAACTGATGGAGTCTGAGATTTTCTATGTATAAATATGTGGTTGTCACGGATCCGGAGACTGCAGCAGGTTTTCGTCTTGCCGGTGTGGAGGTAATTGAGGTATCCACCCCGGATGAGGCGAAAAAAGTTATTCCTCCCCTCCTGAATGCGGATGATACCGGTATTATCGGGGTAAGTGAGGAGTTCATGTCAGTACTCGATCCCGAACTGTTGGCAACGATTGAGAAGACGTACCGGCCGATTATCATCCCAATCCCCGGTCGTATGAAAAAGGTGGCATCAGAAACATATATCGAACGGCTCCTGCGACGGGCAATCGGGTACAACATTGTGGTGAGGCGATAAATATGATACAAGGTGTCATTTCAAGGATCTCCGGTCCGGTTATCCTCGCTGAACAGATGCGTGGGTCGAGGATGTATGATGTGGTCAGGGTCGGGGAAAAATCCCTGGCCGGAGAGGTCATCAGGCTGGACGGTGAAAACGCAGTTATCCAGGTCTACGAGGATACGTCGGGGTTAAAGGCAGGTGAGCCGGTAAAAAATACCGGGATCCCCCTTTCAGTGGAACTCGGTCCGGGCCTGATCTCATCGATTTACGATGGTGTCCAGCGTCCGCTCTCGGTGCTTGCAGAACTTTCAGGGAGTTTTATTTCCCGTGGGATCTCGATCCCCGGTCTTGACAGGGCAAAAAAATGGGAGTTTGTCCCCCTGGTAAAGGTGGGAGACCAGGTCGTCGGTGGTGATATAATCGGGAAGGTTCAGGAATTCCATATCGAACACCGAATCATGGTCCCCCCCCGTGATTCCGGTACAGTCCGTGAGATCCATGGTGGTAATTTCACCGTCGAGGAGACCGTCTGCACCCTCGATAATGGAACGGAACTGCGGATGATGCAGACCTGGCCGGTGAGGAAAGAACGTCCATCTAAAAAGAAACTTGATCCAAAAGTCCCGCTCCTGACGGGCCAGCGGGTATTTGACAGTCTCTTCCCCCTGACGAAGGGTGGCACTGCCATGATCCCGGGTGGGTTCGGGACCGGCAAGACGGTTTCAGAACAGACCCTCGCGAAATGGGCAGATGCCAGCGTCATCGTCTACATCGGTTGCGGGGAACGTGGGAATGAAATGACCGATGTGCTTACCGAATTCCCGGAACTGGTCGACCCGAGGACGGGTCTCCCCCTCATCCAGAGGACAATAATGGTCGCAAATACTTCCAATATGCCGGTTGCAGCCCGTGAAGCTTCGATTTATACCGGTATCACTATGGGCGAGTATTACCGTGACATGGGGTACGATGTTGCCCTGATGGCGGACTCCACTTCCCGCTGGGGTGAAGCACTCCGCGAGGTATCAGGCCGGCTGGAAGAGATGCCCGGTGAGGAGGGGTACCCGGCATACCTTGCCACAAGACTCGCCGCATTTTATGAACGTGCAGGCCGGGTGATCTGTCTTGGGAACCGGGAAGATACCGGGTCAGTCACGATTGTCGGGGCGGTCTCACCTCCCGGTGGGGACTTTTCAGAACCGATTACCCAGAATACGCTTCGGATAGCAGGGACGTTCTGGGCCCTCGACACAAGCCTCGCCAACAGGCGGCACTTCCCGTCAGTCAACTGGATTAAAAGTTACTCGCTGTACCTCGAGAGCCTGGAGGACTGGTATACGAAAAACATCGCACCTGACTGGATGGAGATAAGAAACCAGACGATGTACCTCCTCCAGAAAGAGATCGAGCTGCTGGAGATTGTCCAGCTGGTAGGTCCCGATGCACTTCCCGAGAGTGAGAAGCTGATCCTCGAGATAACAAGGATGATCAGGGAAGATTTCCTCCAGCAGAGTGCGTACAGCGATGTTGACTCCTATTGTCCGCTCGACAAACAGTACTGGATGCTCCGGGTAATCCACACGTTCCACAAAGAAGCATCGGTGAAGATGGGGCAGGGGGTTACCCTGAAACAGGTGATGGGGATCCCTGAACGGAGCGAGATCGCAAGAATGAAAGAGGCACCCGATTCTGTGCGGCTGCAGGGACTAACCGTTGCCATCACAGACCGGATGAAATTGCTGGAGGTGGAGAAGTAATGACCGGATTTGACCTCTCAACAAGGGAATACCGTTCAGTTTCCTATGTCTCCGGGCCTTTGATTTTTGTCGAAAACCCCCGGAATGTTGCATTCGGTGAGACTGCAGTTATTACTCTCCCCTCGGGTGAGGAAAGGTCCGGCCAGGTACTGGAAGTCTCACGTGAGCTTGCGGTAGTCCAGGTCTTTGAAGGGACCAGCGGGGTTGATAATTTAAGGACTGCAGTCCGCTTTACCGGGGAACTTCCCCAGATCAACGTGTCCCTTGATATGCTGGGCCGGGTCTTTTCCGGGGTAGGAAAACCAAGAGACGGGAAACCGGACATCATGGCAGACGAGACCGTGGATATCTCCGGTATGCCCATCAACCCCTATTCACGGGATAAACCGTCGGATTTCATCCAGACGGGAATGTCGACGATAGACGGCCTTAACACGCTCGTCCGGGGCCAGAAATTACCGATCTTTTCCGGATCAGGTCTTCCGGCAAACAAGCTGGCTGCGCAAATTGCCCGGCAGGCAAAAGTTCTTGGGAGCCAGGGGCAGTTTGCCGTGATATTTACTGCGATGGGAATTACCCATAAAGAGGCATCGTTCTTCATGAAGGACTTTGAGAGAACCGGTGCACTCGAACGGGTGGTGTTCTTCCTCAACCTTGCAGATGACCCGACCATCGAGCGGATTGCCACGCCGAGGGTCGCCCTGTCAGTTGCCGAATACCTCGCGTACCGTCATAACCTCCATGTGCTGGTCATCCTCACCGACATGACTAATTATTGTGAGGCGCTTCGGGAGATTTCCACTGCCCGCGAGGAAGTGCCTGGCCGGCGTGGCTATCCCGGCTACATGTATACCGACCTGGCATCCATCTACGAGCGGGCTGGAAGGATCAAGGGGAAATCCGGGTCGATTACCCAGTTACCCATCCTCACGATGCCGGACGATGATATTACCCACCCGGTTCCTGACCTTACCGGTTACATCACGGAAGGGCAGATTGTCCTTTCACGTGACCTGTTCAGGCGGGGTATCGATCCCCCGGTGGATGTCCTCCCCTGCCTCTCCCGCCTGATGAACCTCGGGATTGGCGTGGATAAAACAAGGGATGACCACCGGAATGTGGCCGACCAGCTCTACGCATCATATGCATACGGCCGTGACCTGAGAAGACTCGTTGCGATTGTTGGTGAAGAGGCGCTGACGGACCTTGACCGTAAGTACCTGAAATTTGCCGACGATTTCGAACGAAAATTCATCTCGCAGGGGTCAGAAGAGCGGAGTATCCACCAGACGCTTGAAATTGGGTGGGAATTGTTTGCAAGTCTCCCGGAAGAGGAATTAAAACGCGTGAAACTTGACCATATCAGGAAATATCACCCGGCGCACCGGGCGGGATGATTCAATGGAGCAGGTGAATCCGACACGGATGGAACTCCTGAAGAAGAAGACCCAGATACGCTTAGCCGAGCAGGGGAAGGACCTGTTGCGGCAGAAGATGGATGCCCTGATCAACGAGTTCTTCAGGATTATGGGGACGGTATCACGTTCCCGTGACGAACTTGAGGCGATTGCAGAAACTGCCATGCGTTCGCTTGTAGTTGCACAGGCCGTGGATGATAGTATCGCGCTACGGTCCGCATCGTTTGCCACCAAGCGCCATATCACCCTGGATATTCATGGCCGGAATATCATGGGCGTACCGGTACCGGTCATTGAAAAGAAAAGCCAGGTATTAAGTGTCCTTGAACGGGGTTACAGTATCACCGGGGTATCCGGGCGGATTAATGAAGTTGCCGAGAAGTATGAACATGAACTGGACCTGATCACCGGCCTCGCAGAAACGGAGACGGCGCTCCGCCGTCTTGGGGAAGAGATCCAGATGAACCGGAGGCGGGTTAACGCGCTTGAACAGGTGCTTATCCCTGAATTGCAGAGACAGGCGAAATATATCCGGATCACAATCGATGAGCGTGAACGGGAGGACTTGTTTCGTCTTAAAAAAGTAAAAAAGATACTGGAAAGGAAGAAGAAAAGCCGGAAAAAAATGTGACCGGGGGTCCAGGGGACCGCCCCGGATTATTACTATACTGCAGTTTAGCCTTTCCTTGTCAGGATTGCAGTTACATCGGTGACGGCCTTCGTATCAGTTGAGTCCTTACCCTTACTTACGTCCCCAATCTGAATAATGTGCAGGACATCGGTATACTTCAGCTGGGAAAACGCAATACTCTCCCATACCACGCTGTCAATGTACACCCAGCACTCCCCGAGCATCCGTTCGAGCACCTTAATATCACTTTCCGTAAACAACTTCCAGTCGTCTCCGATGCCATGGCGTATCTTTTTTATTGCAGTCTCAACGCCTTTCTCCCTGTGGACCTGGAACAACATCCTGCCCACTTCAGTTTTAGTAATTTCCGGCATGTCAGTCAGCAGCCTCCATAAAAAACCAGGTATCAGGCGTGACTAAGTGAGATGTAGATTAATACTTTTGTATCCCTCCGGTCACCGGAACCAAAAAAAAACAACCGTTCTAATCAGTTCATTTACGTTAAGACTGATATATATCAGGCATTCTCTATCAAATTCTTTTGAAAACCCATAAACGGTGTACCTCCAATTTCAGTTTTGGACTATGAAAAAAATTCCTGCCTATTCCAGCCCCTTTATTGCAAAAATACCAGGGGGTTCATCACTGTACCACCATAATGCCAACCTCCTTTCTGCCAGTGCCCTGATTTTGAGTCCTTGAGGCTAATATTTTCCCGCGTTTCGGGTAATGGGTAATTATCTGCCCTATTTTAAAATAAACCCTATAGCACCTTCTTTTAGCAGGATCCGGGCCCGTAATGGGTCGGGTTAACTGCATCCTTCTGCCAACTGTTAAAGAAGATTTCAGATTCCGGGAAATGCTTATATCATCTTAACATGATTTTCGGGTATCGGACCGTAAAGTACACTTGTTTTAGTTAAGGGTACCGGTGTTATCAGTTCTATGAAAATTTCGCGGAACTATTTTACTTTTGGCAGCAACAGAAAAGCCGGTAATAAGAAAAGTGGAAAGGTTAGATCCCATTGGAATTCCCTTTCCTGCTTAGTTTCTCTAACGTTTCTTGTTACTTATTGATGGCTGTCTTGACATCTGCAGTCACGTTTGCAACCGTGTTGTTGATGACGGTTTTTGCAGTTGCGGTCAGATTGGCCACGGGGGTCTTGTTGGTGACGTTTGCAACCGTGTTGTTGATGACGGTCTTTGCAGTTGCGGTCAGATTGGTCACGGTAGAAACGGGCGCGGTTGGCTTACACTCGCCACGGAAGAGAGCCCATTCATCACATGAGGATCCGTTCGGGAAGGTGCACATGCCATATTCATTTCCTGCTGCGTCCTTCTTAATCTCGGTCTTTCCGCCGACCTGGCCACAGTACACTGAGGCGGGGTTGGCAAGTCCGGTGCTGTTCACGACAGGTGTTACGACAACTTTGACCGTCGTTACCGGGGTCATTACTTTTGTCGTTACAGTGGTTGCAGGGGTTGTTGCAGGCTGGTTCTGTGTACATCCGGCGGTCATCAGGACCACCGCAATAACGAGAACCAGTAAAAGGGAAGATGTTTTCATCCAGCTCATTTAAATTTCTCCGGCTCATACTTGAGCGGGAAAGTTATTTATACGCTACGGTTTAATCCGGGAGAAACATACGTTTGTTCGTCAATCCAAGGAATGCATAATTCATTTCCTTTGAAAGAAAGTTGGTGCCTTTTAATGAACAAAGCATTTTTTTCCTCATTAAAAAACCTGGCAGGGATCCGTGACGGAACAATATGAAGGTCTATGGACTTCTGATCGTCACCATAAATATGGTCCGGTTGCCCTGGCCTATAGTGCAACATTGGTTACCGCCGTAACCATTGAACTTGACGGGAGGATCCGATATCAAGGTTGCAGGCGGGAACCTCCTGTCTTACCGGCCATACACAATGCAGGTCCAGTCTTTTCACTGGAGGTCGGGGGGACCATTCGCCTGTATTTACGAATCTATTAACCCAAACCCACGTACCTGAATGGGAAGTTTAGAAACCTGGATCGCCATATGAGTTCCTATATCCAGAGCCTTCATGAAATTACAAGCCTATTCCGAACAACGGAAACCAACAATACTGAAAAGGGGACTCGTGGTGTACAGCTACGTCCTTCATGCATTTTTGTGGGTGCAGTTAAATCATTTAGCAAAGCCCCCACCTCGTGCTGGCCCGGGTACCAAATGTTTTTATCCCTGTATTTCATTCAACCTTACGTATATGAAATATTTCCATGTCCAGGGAGCCATATCCCTCGGTATTCTTGTATTGTTTCTTCTGTCCCTCCCGTCAGGAGTAGCGGCGCTTGCATCGTATTCAGGTGACCAGGTCTCGATTGATACACCGGTAGCTGACGATGTATTTGCAGCCGGAGGTGCAATCGCCGTAAATGCTCCGATAGACAGCCTTGTGGCAGCCGGCGGTACCATAACGCTCAATGCCCCGGTAAAGGGTGATGTAATTGTTGCAGGTGGGCGGGTTATTTCGAACAATAATATCGGCGGTAAACTGGTCGCTGCAGGAGGTACCGTTGAGGTAAACGGGGATGTAGGGACAAATGCCCTGATCACCGGCGGCACGGTGACGATACATCCGCGCTCCACGATAGGAAGGGATGCGGAGATATCCGCCGGCACTGTCGATAATTCCGGTCATGTAATGGGAAATCTTTCGGTTCAGTCTCAGAGTTTTACCGGTACCGGTACTGTTGGGGGGAAAAGCACCTACGTTCAGACCGAACCCCACGGTTTTTCAAGGATTTTTACTGTTCTTGGAATCCTGTTTTCAGTTGGTTGGCTGATACTCGGGCTGGTACTCCAGAAGATTGCACCAGTACGGTACCGTGTGGTGGAAGATGAGGCCACGAAATCACCAGTAGTGAAACTGGTTGTCGGGTTTTTCGGGTTGGTTGTTGCCTGCATCGCGCTGGTTATCCTTGCGATTACGGTGATCGGGCTTCCGATAGCGCTTGTCACCGGGCCACTTGTATTTATAGGGGTCATATTTTCAGTTCTTTTTGTTTCGTCTGCCGTTGGCCGGGCGCTCTTCGGCTGGTTAAAGATAGAAATAAAGGACTGGCATGCATTTGTCGCAGGATTTGTAATATTGAGTGTACTTTTCCGGGTCCCGGTTGCAGGGACTATCATTCTCATTATTACGATCAGCCTCGGGTTTGGTGCGTTACTCTATGCGGTACATAACAACTGGAAGTTAATCACCGGGACAGTCAGCTGATTTTGGCCCGGATCTCATCCCACATTTTGCGTGGATCACGTCGGTTGCATCGGTTCACATGGAGTCTTATATTTTTAGCTAATCATTACGGTCATAATCAATAAATTGGTCTTCCTCGGGCTATCAGACCTCTAAACGCACCGGGGGTCAGAAAATTCTGAACCTCTGCGGTCCAGATTATCCCTCACAAAGTGGGGGATTTACATTATTTTTTGCCCTGGACGAATAAGGCTGCGCACCAGTTGCGCAACATCCAGGGATGAAGCCGGGACCTGGATAATAGGTGAGGGTCCCAGGGTATCCCGGGAAGCCTCTTTTTAGGACCCGAAAAATTCTCTAAATTTTTAGTGTTCACGCTTCTGATTCAGGCGTTGGGGGAGTTTTGTACACCAGCCACAACACTCCAGCAGTGCAGGCAATGATGATTACCGCGAGAAGGACTGCACTCCAGATATCTTCATTGAACCGGGTACTCATTGAAAGGCTGGTACCGAGAAGGTTGTTGACCATTCCGATGAGAAGCGAAACGGTAAAGAATATAATAAATCCAGCAAATATGCCGAGGATTACACCTGCAACGATCCTGAGTGGAGCCGGTTTTGGAACATCATCAGTCATGGATCCCTTATTAAGCTCATTAATATATAGGGATTCGCATTACGCGTGAGATTTCGAAATTACAATCCAACCATTGGAATACCTGCCAATGGTACGATTGAAGATAACATTCATCCGTTACTATCCCAAAAAAGTACTAGTGTTACAATCAATGTATCCAATCAATGTATCCAATCGATAGGTTCCTGGTCTATACATTTCATAAAAGGTCCTGTGAATACATGGCCGGGTCTGACCGGTACAAAAAAAAGGGAAATGGAAATCTATGAAATTTAGGGAGTTTATATCGTGTACACGAAAAAAATCGATGCAGGAAAGACAATCGGGGATCATCCTCATCAGGGATATGAGTGAACGCAATAAAAGTATTCTGCCTCGACTCCTGTGAACACTCCAATCACCTGAAGCAGGCACTCTGGGATAACAATATCGAATTTGAAGAGATATATCTCGGGAGCACCAGGGCGATCCATGACCTCCGCAACGGCGGGTTCCGTCGTGCGACGGCCCCGGTCTTACAGGTAAAAGAAAGATTTTACATGGGGAATGACCTTTTCCCCGGGGGTATCATGGATGGTCCCTTTATCGAGCAGTGTCTCGGGGACCATTGACCAAATTGTCAGGACAAAAAAAAGTAACCGGGGAGTACCAGTGGGAGTAACCCGGACGAAGGGGACTGCTTAAGGGGTTGGAAACCGGTATTTGCAGTTGAATGAATTGAAGATTTTTAACGATGTCCCGGACCCCTCTTTCATCTCTACACCCTGTAAGGGCAGCCCTCGATTATTATTCCGCAATATGCAGGTGGTGTCGCCCCCGGTTACGGCCGCCTCGCTGATTTCTGTCTCCAATGATCAAACTGGAGTAACACCAGGGTGTGATGTTACTTATAGTTCCCTGACCATGAGTGTGATCTCCCCGGGGAGATCCTGGAAATAACAGGTACCATCCACCGAAAAATTCCGGAACGTAATTTCGTATGCCGCGAAAAATCCACAGGAAGAAAATAACCCCTGCGAGGCAGGCGACGTGCACTCGGCAAGGACGTATGAAAATCCCCCTGTACGGGCATTTTCAACTGCGGTCCGGATCAGGGCTTTCGCGATTCCCAGTCCCTGGAACTGGGGTGATACACCCACCTGAAATATATGAAGGGATTTCCCTGGCCCTGATGGGTATTGTTCCCGGTAATAGTGTTCCAACCTGCCAAGGATACAGGTAATATTAGGGAAAAGGGAAAACAGATCTGCCATACGGGGGTCACGGGAAGGCCAGTCCGTGGAAAGGTCACTGCAAAATACGAAACCGGCAAGCTCCCCGGATATGGTCCCCCTTGCGATGAAACTCTTAAAATCCCTGGCGCACAAGGAAACATACACGTGTGCAGGAGGAAAAAATAAATCATGACAAATCCTGCAACAACGGGTCATCGGTTCGTGGTTGAGAAAGATATCAGCATAGCACCGGGTTCCTTCCCCGACATCACTACTGGCAAGGGGTTTAATGACATAAGGGAGATCCGGGCTGATTGAATGACTCATCGCTAGATTACACGCGTGGTTACAATATTTACCTTTCCATCACTGCCGAATTTCCAGGAGGGCAGGGTTCCGGGTCGGACTCCCGTGTGCCGGGGTCCCTGATAATTGAATCATACTCTATAAGTACCTCGCCGTGCAACAGGATGGATCATGGGCAAGATCTGCACACCAGTGAGTATGCCAGGTCAGCAAAAAATTTCGGGTGGACGAATGACAGAGATTTACCAGAAAATTGTAATTGCAACCGACGGGTCAGAAAAAAATCTGAGTGCGGTAATTGAAGGGATGATGATCGCCCGTGTCTCCCGGGCAAAACTCCAGATTGTCTATGTAATTGATACAAAACCCCTGTACACGGGAGTCATCGAGGAGTCCTATGCCGGCATGTATGACAGCCTCCGCGAGGAAGGGGTGCTGGCACTTGAACAGGCAAAAGAGTTGGCAGGTGAGATTGATGTTGAGACCTCTCTCCTTACCGGGAAACCCGCGACTGAGATAACCCGGTTTGTGAAGGAACACGGAGCAGACCTCCTGGTAATTGGGACCCAGGGCAAATCAGGCCTTGGCAAACTCATCCTCGGGAGCGTCGCCGAGAGTATTATCCGGACTGCGCCCTGTTCCGTGCTGGTGGTAAGGAAATCCTAAAAATCCCGTTTTTTCAAGGCATGGGGTCATGCAAAGATATGGTAAATACGATATAACCACTACCCAACAATGTTCAAAGGATGATAAAACTGCATGATATACCACACTGATGCATTTAAGTGGGAACGATCGGGTACAGGGCCAAGCGCCACGGTCCAGGTGCATGATCAGGCTACTATCGGAATTGGTGCAATTGCTGCAATTTTCATCATTTCCTGCCTCCTTCTCGGGAACAGTGCCTTTGCGGCTGAGACAAAAACGACTTACCTTGGTGACATGGTCACGCTATCCGGATATTCATCAGGGAGCGATATCGTTTACCTCTTCATGACAGGGCCGAACCTTCCCTCGAACGGAGTGGCACTAAATAATATCAACCGCAGGGCTGACATGGGCGCCTTCACAACAGCTGATGTCGACCCGGACGGCCGCTGGGTCTACAAGTGGTATACGAACCAGCTTGGCGGAAAAATCGATACCGGCGCCTATACAATATGGGTGACCGACAGGCCGGTTGACAGGTCGCACTTGAGCGGGAGCAATTACCGTTCCATTCCTGTCTCCCTGCAACAGCCGGGGATAGCCGCCGGTTCATCGACGACGACCGGGGCACTCCTGGTCAGGACTACACCCGCGGGTGCGGTCCTTTTTCTGGACGGGGAAAAACGGGGAGATACCCCGATCACTATCCCTGACATTCCCGTGGGAGGTCATACGCTGCGGCTGTTAAGTCCGGGCTACGAGGATCTGACAACCCAGGCAGTCGTAACGGAGGGAATAATTACCGTGGTCAGTATACCATTACCTCCGGTAAATGGCTCCCTCTCAATCAATACGACTCCACCCGGTGCTGAAATTTACATTGATGGTAAACGGGCAGGAGTAAGCCCGGTCTTACTTTCAGACATGGCGCACGGGGATCATCGCCTTGAGGTCATAAAGGCGGGGTTTAACGTTACCGGTCAGGAAGTACGGGTTATCGGGGGTCAGATGCTGGTGGTACAAGTATCACTCGGGGCAGAGACACCTTCACCGGGTACATCTCCGTCTGTCACCCCTGCTCCCGGTATAATGCCGGCAACCCTCGTCATTTCCCTGATCGCATGCATGCTGCTCATCCGGAGGACGGGGTAAAAAGAATCCCTTCCCTTTCTTGTTGTAGGAAAATATCGTATTCTTATGCTATATTTCGGATTTTCCCCTAATATTTCACGGTTTTTAGATTTTTTCATTTTTTTAGTTTGCGGGGAACGTCTCTATTGCATTTCAAACAGGCCCGCTGAATTGTAAAATTGTTAAAAAAAACCCGTTTCACCCAATCATGAATGCATGGATCGCAGGGGTTGTTTTGGGAATAAAGTATTGGTGAAAAAAAATCAAGGTTAGATGTACCGGTTGCGCCGCAGCCAGTCCACCTGTGGGGGCATGTACCGATATATAATATCGCATTTCTCGTCCTGAAAACTCCAGGGAGTCACGATCAATGTATCCCCTTCACGGATCCAGACCCGTTTCTTAATTTTTCCCTTGATCCGGCCCATGCGGGTGATCCCGTCATAACAGCGGACACGAATATGGTTTGCTCCCATCATCAGCTCGGCCTGAGCGAACTGCTCCTTTGCCCATTTTTTCGGTAAACGAACCCGGGCTGTCGGGGTTCCATCCGGGTTTACTGCGTTCAAATCTACTTCTTCGCCTTTTTTATTCTGGTTATTCCTAATTGACCCAACTCCTGATTTCGTGTATATATGACGTCTGATGCAATTAATCTATCCCAATAGTTATACCGGTTTAAAACGGCTGAAACCAGGGCCATATGCGGGCCCATCGATTATACACAAGTGACCGGGGTCCCCTGGACCTGTTATTACCAAGGGCATGAGCAAATGGTACCTGGTTAAACTTCAACATCTACCGTTCTCACTTCATGAAACGGGAAATATTTCTGCAGCCTTTGGTACAAGGCCAGCGGGACCAGTTCTGTTTCAAGGTACACTGTCTCCGAAAGGTTCCCGGTATCGTTCGCTACATCACGGAAACTGGTCATTCGTCGGATGTCTGGAAACAGTGACTCTTCCCCTGCCCGTTCATAACTCCGTATCACGAAGAAGACCGGGTCCCTGCGGTGGGAGATGATGAGCATCCCGTCCTGCATCGTGCCCGTGAAATAATACTGGTTAAGCTTTCCGAGGATGATGATGGTGTCCCAGTCCGGGTTGGCGGAGTCCATCAAAGCACGAAAACGCCTCATACGTTCTTCGAGTTCACAGAACGGGACGATCTTCGCCTTATACGGTAAGTGTCTGGTGATAGTGATGGATAATAGTTCCCAACTGGCCTCCCCCCGTAGGCCGGACCCGGGAAGTACTGCAAAGGTCGCAGCGCATCCCGTGAAAACGAATAAATCATTATTCCGGACAACTAACGGACTATATTATGGCCGGGGGCCTTTTCGACCAGGTCTGGTTGAAAAACCGTGATTTGGATAACCGTTTCCTTTCTTGCCGTTTCTGCAATCTGGGGCGTCACGGATGCAGCCGGCGTCACCACCATGCATGAGATTGACTGTCTGGCCGTATATGCAAAGCACGGCGTGGGCGTTGTTATCAACCGGGCAATTTCAGTATCCTGGCATGTGCATGGTCCTATGCAGGGGCATAGCCTCTTAAAAATGACCGGCATATCGTGGGTTTTTCAAAACTGGTCCGGGTAGTCTATGATCAGGGTGGGAAAAATAATGCCGAACTCTGTAAATCTGTGATCCGGGCTGTGGGTTAAACCGGGGAACTAAAAAAAGGAGGCATTCGCCCCGTCGTTGGTCCCGGGAAATGCGTTCATTCTCTGTTATTGGAATTTCATTCATATTTGTCTGTTTTTATGGCAGGGCCATAACCTTTTTTCACCACAATCAAATTTCGCATTAACGGTAACTTTTGCCGGAGTTGTTAAATCTTCAGCCGCGAAGTATGCATAAAAACAGATATCAGGGGGCCCGTATGACATCGGACTGGTTCGAACCAATTGCTGCTATCCGCGACATCAAAATGATTGTTATTGTAGTTTCACTCTCTTTTGCATTCAGCGTCATCCTGCTGGGTCTGCTTAGGGATATCATTATCATCACCCCGTTGCTCTTTTATATCCCCATCATCGTCACTGCGTACTGGTTTCCGAAAAGGGCAATACTTTTTGCCGTCAGTATCAGTGCGGTAAATATCATCATTGTATATTTCTACAGTTACCCTGGTATCCGTGACCTGTCCATTACAACAGCAACCGCCAGTTTCTATGTCCTTGTATCCATGACCCTCATTATATCTTCCCTGACCCGTAACCTGAAGATCCAGGAAGTGAGATATCACGGTGTTTTCGACTATTCCGAGATCGGAATTCTCCTTGCAAAAGCAAAAAAAGATGACCACGCGGTCATTGAAGTGAATGGAAAGTTGCTCTCAATTCTGGGGTTTGATTCGGATACGATAACCGGGAAACCCCTTTCCATGGTAGTGCCGGAGCCCATCTCCCGTCACCTGTTGATGGACCAGATCCAGATGGAAGGGCGTCCGATGATCGCAGAATTTATTCTCACCAGGCAGGATGGTACAACAATTCCCGTCCTGATATCAGGTTCACGGATGCCCGATGATATCTTTATCCTGAACATTATGGACATCAGCGATCGAAAGAAGTCTGAGGAACAACTGCAGCGATCCCTTGAGGAAAAGGAGATCCTGCTGCGGGAAGTGCATCACCGGGTGAAAAATAATATGCAGGTGATCTCGGGCCTGATTGAACTCCAGTCTGCGCAAATAACCGATACTGAGACACAACGCCTATTGCAGGAGAGTTATGAACGGATCAAAGCCATGGCACTTATTCATGAGAGCCTGTACCATTCGGAAGACCTTGCGCGGATTGATTTTTCCATCTATCTCAACAAGTTGATATCTTATCTGCTCTCGTCGTACGGGCGGACACGAGATGAGATTTCCGTTGATATCCAGCTCCAGGTTATCCATATGAACATGGATATCGCCGTTCCCTGCGGCCTGATTGCAAATGAACTCATCTCAAATTCATTAAAGCATGGATTTTCCGGGGGAAGGCGTGGGACAATCTCTGTCAGGCTGGTAAATGCGGGTGAAAAAGAGTGTGAGTTCATGGTGAGTGATGATGGGGTCGGGTTCCCCGAAGGCCT
Source organism: Methanomicrobiales archaeon (assembly GCA_026394715.1). Classification (GTDB taxonomy): domain Archaea; phylum Halobacteriota; class Methanomicrobia; order Methanomicrobiales; family Methanospirillaceae; genus CAIKOD01. Next base: position 33,482 of record JAPKXR010000209.1, read on the forward strand.
TGATTTCCGGAACACGACCTCTTTTGGTCTCCAGATCATAAACGGTCTTGCTACACACCAGATGCGGGGGGCTGTTGAACTCCAGAGGGAAAATGGGACCAAATTTGTTATCAGGTTTCCCTGTCCGTCATGATTCCCGAAGTTGTATCCGGTTGGCCGATCCATTACCTGTCCGGGTAAAAAAAACGTTTTTTTGCACAGGGTCGCGGGTGACCGACAAACTGCGGCCCAGTTGGTGGGGATGCCTGATATGTACCGGCATTCATGACCGAATGAGGGGCCGCGGCGGCGGTCACAAGACCTTTCACACCGTGTAGTGGCGTTCCAGTTCAAAACACCGTTCAGCTTCACTGGGTTTACCCATTTTTGTCAGTAATGTCCCTTTCGTATGAAGGATCCGCGAATTTTTGGGTTGAATTGAGAGGGCCTCGTCAAAGGCACGCAATGCCTCCTGAACATTTCCAAGTTTCGCGAGTGCGATACCTTTTCCATACCAGGGTTGATAATTCAGCGGTTTCATCGAGATCGCGTTCTCGTATGCATTGATGGCATCCTTGTACCGCCGAAGGAAAATTAGGTAGTTACCGCGGTCGTACCACCCGGCTGCATCGAATGGCAGGGAAGGTTCCATGACTCTTCCTTTCTGATTTTGAAACGCAATGCTGATCTCCCTTGCCGGGGAATCCGGCAGGTTGGTGTCCTGCACCTGCCCTCCCGTAACGGATGCTGCGCTCTTTGGATAGAGGGCAATGACGGCCCCACTAATCTCTCCCCTGTTGTCCCTGATGGGCGAGGCAAAGCTGTCTTCGATCAGAATATGGGTCATGTTTTTTGAAATGATAAACGAATCGGCGGGGATTGTACCGATGATGCCCTCCCTGATTATGGGCGTCAGGTAGTAGTGAAATGACTGCCCGCTGATGGGATCAATAAATGAAAGTACCGTATCCAGTGGCTGATCAAATGCCTCACTGTTCGTCCACCCGGTTATCTGCTCTGCAGCTGGGTTGACCAGGACGATCTTTCCTGCTGCGTTGATGGTGACGATCCCCTGCGGCAATGAACTCATGGTGCTGTCGAGCCAGTCATGCCGGTCGGTAATTTTCTGGTCTGCCTGTTTCTTGTTCAGGGCTACTCTGATCGTGGCTGACAGGGTATTTTGAGAAAATGGTTTGATAATATAGCCGTAGGGGGCGGTTACAAGAGCCCGGTCAAACGTCTGCTTATCAGAGAGAGCCGTGAGAAATATTACGGGGATGTTGAATGCGGCATGGATCTTTTCAGACGCCGTAATGCCATCCATATCCCCCAGCAGCTGGATGTCCATCAGCACAAGGTCTGGTTTCTCACTTCCTGCCTTTGCTATGGCTTCATCGCCTGTTGCGACCATTCCTACAATGGTATAGCCGAGGTCGATCAGATTTTTCTCAATAACTTTTGCAACGATGAAGTCATCCTCTACAACCAGTATTGATTCCATTTTCACTGCGTATACCTTTGAGTAAATGCTATTCTTCATACAGATAAAAGTAATTGTCCTCCATGGCCCCCTGTTCCCGGGGCCTGGATGACCTCCACTGAAAGGTTCCGTATCACATTGGTCAAATGCGCGATCATTTCAACGGTACATCAAATCCAATTCAGCTTCACCATCCCGGAACGTGCCTTTTTAACTGGCTCGCTAATCTTGCGGATGGAGATACCGGGAATCACAAAAAATGGTACCAAAATAAAATGACAATAGCTGAAAAATTCGTTCTACGTGTTTGCTGTTCTTACGCATCCCAATGCACATACTACGAGGGATACAACGATACAAAGACCTAATTTGTGTTTTCCGGACCAGGGCTGAGACGGGACAATTCCCTGTGTTAACCAGGCCTTCATAATGCCTATATGATCCGGGGGGACCTGCCAAACTGGTAGACTCGGGTATGACACTTGAAGGATAACATTTCAATGGTAATAGCAGGGCCGCATGTGGCCGCTCCCGCAACAATCTCCGATGGGAGACCTGAAGTGAGGTTCATCTTCCTTGAAAGCCAGCCGGAAAGGTCAGCAGATCAGAAAAAACCTGGTTGTTGGGATATTGATCTAGTCTGGAGTGGGGTTTTCAGACCCCTCCATCGTGTTCCGCGGTGAGGTAGAAATAATCCTGGAAAAGGCTGTGATTTTACCCGATACTTCTGAAGGTACCCCGGAACGTGTCAATTAGGAATGTCTTTTTTTTGATAGTATAAATTCAAAGCGTTCCAATACCGTCCAATTACATTACGAGCCCTCTGATGACCGGGTCATTTATCCAGGACGCATAACCATACCTGTTGATAAAAGGGCAAAAAAGGGGAAACCCTTGGATTTTACAGGGGACCGGTAAAAAAACGGCTCCTGGAGGATATAATAAGACGTGAAAATAAACCAGTTTGTCATACCTATGTCAAAGATTCACCTGTTCCCTGTCCCACCGTACGATTTTAACCTGAGTGCAAGGATTTTCTCCAGGGGTGATCCTGCCATCAGGATATTTGATCGCGGGGTGTACCGGCAGGCACTCGATATCCTGGGCAACCCAACTCTTATTGAAGTCCGGTCCATTGGAACACCGGACCTCCCCCGGTTGGAAGTCAACGCTACCCCGGGTACGGAGGGTGTTCCGGTGGAAGATTCGGTTATCCGGGACATTGTTTCATCAATGTTTAATATCTTCGATGATTTGGTCCCTTTTTACCATGCGGTCAGGGAGGATCCGGTGATGGCGGACCTCACCCGACAGTTCCATGGGCTGAAGTCCCCGACCACGCCGACATTGTTTGAAGCACTGGTGGACTCGATCATCGAACAGCAGATATCGTTGGACGTGGCACACCGCCTCCAGGTCAGGCTGACTAAAAAGACAGGGAAACAGCTTGAAACGGGGACAACCGTATATTATTGTTATCCGTCTCCAGAGGCCCTTGCAGGAGCCCCGGTGACATTGTTCCGCGAATGTGGAATGACGATTCGGAAAGGAGAGTATATACGGGGATTATCAGGGTCTATCGTCTCGGGTGATCTCGACCTCGATAAATTCAGGGGGTATGAGGATACCGGTAGAATTATCCGTGAAATGATGGAAATCCGTGGTGTCGGTAAGTGGACCGCGGAACTTACCATCATCAGGGGGATCCACAAGCTTGATGCATTTCCTGCAGATGATGTGGGGTTACAGCGGATCCTCTCCCGGTTTTACCGGAATGGAAAAAAAATCAGCAGCCATGAGGCCCGGCTGATTGCAGGCGGGTGGGGTACCTGGCAAGGCCTTGCTGCGTTTTATCTCGACCTGGCTGAGTACCTCGGGGTAGTTCCCTGACCTGGGTACTGGTACGTAGCGGCTACCTGTAACCCTCCTCCCGGACAGTTTTCCGCACCACATCCCAAAAAGGGTGATGCCGGGAAAAAATATGTACCCGGTGGCAGGAAACCCACGTTCACGGCATGAAGCCCCACCTGGATTATGCCCGCCCTGCATTGTCTTTTGCGATATCCGGCGTTGTTGGATTGAGTCCTCATTATTGGGTTAAAGGATAAACATATTAAAAGATCATGTCGAATATAATCGACAAATAGTGAGGTTGAGGTTGCTAATAACTATACCCAGGTATGTCGTCATCATGTTATTTCTGGCGCTCATGGTAGCCGGTGCCTCAGCATACGAAATTGTGATTGATGCCCCGACCTCCATCCAGGTCGGAGCCCCACTGGTCGTGAATGGGACTACAAACCTGGCAGACGGTGTGAGTCTTGGTATTGTACTGTCAAATGCGGACTATACGACCATTGAAATTGAGAAGAAAAATGTCCTAGTGCAGCGGAGTGATGAAAACAAGTCATTTTCGGTGGTATTTAATACGACCGGCCTGAAAAAGGGGCAATATAAAGTTGAAGTATCACCGGTACCTGGCTTTTCGTTCCTTGGCAACTCTGTCACCATCCGCCCGGTGACCCTTATTGATCGTACGGACGAACTGGTCATCACTCCGCCACTTCAGAAAGAATACGATGGATTACTAACTATTGCAGGAAACGGTGCCGGGCTGATTAATTCTGGTGTCAAAGTCGTGGTCACCAGTTCCAACGGGACATTGCTGGTTGGCCCGGAATTTATCGGCTCCGATTATATGGGATACTTTTCAAAGACGTTCCCTATCCCCGGACCTGGAAATTACCTCGTGAATTTCTCTGATGCCCATGGGTTTATCGGAACTTTTACCTACAATATAATAAAACCCGGGGACCAAACGCTGCCCCTTCTCCTCCCGGAAACAACCGGTACTCCTGCTCCTCAAAAAATCCCGCCCATATCTGCCAAATCTTTAGCGAACCGGGATGAACCTGCGTTCTTTGCCGTTATTGCAAATCCGGGGGCGGTCCGGATCTATACTTCAACAGGGACTGACTGGGTTCTTGAGTACCTCGACCCGACAGGCAAAACTCACAAGGTCCACGAGGCGGGTTCTCAGTATCCCGAATCGGTGACGTTCCAGAGCGATGGGAACACGACCTGGGTAAAGGTTTACCCCTTCAAGTACGAGGATAATAGTACGGTTTCGCTCTATGCAGAGAATGCGCTGGATGTCCAGGTTTCAAAGAAAGGTGCGGATTTCTTCCCTACCTCGTATGCAACGACAACTGTCCCAGTGGGTATCCAGACATCACCGTTACCCTGGTTGTTGTTCATCGGGGCAACAGGGATCGGAATCCTGATTATGATACGAAAGAGGGAATAACCGGCGATGATTCGATATCCGCGTGAGGATTTCGAATTTTTCTAGTTTGTTTTTTACCGGTTTTGAAATTTTTTTGAGACTCCGGGACGATTTCAAATCCAATTCCGTATACTCTTTTTCCCGACTTTGAACTGGTTACCAATGTCCCGGACCTACAGAACCTGTGCGTTCATTGGGGTCAAATGGGGAAAACCGGGTTACCCTGTTTCCCTATTTAACTACAAGGAAGTTACCCATTCCGATTCTACCACGTTTGGGGATCAGGGATAGTGACTATGCGATTAATTCCTCCGGGCATATTCCCAATACATCCCGTTAACAACAGTTCAACGTGCAATATCTGGTACCAGTGGTTTTAACGGTACACCATGAAAAACCTCATTACCTATCAGGTAATTTGTGTAGTTGTGGAATTATTTATCATGAGGCACGGGAAAGCAGAAGCACGTGCAATGGGTGGTAATGATGCTGACCGTGTTCTCACCGGGCAGGGACGGGAGGAAGTCAAAAAAATCGGCCAATGGACGGTAGCGATGGGTTATACATTTGACCTGATCGCGACCAGTCCCCTGAAAAGGGCTCGGGAAACAGCTGAAATAATAGGCACGACCACAAAACAGGAGCATACGGTCCAGGACTGGGACCTGCTTTCACCCGGGGGTGATCCGGATGCTCTGTCACGGCATATTGCTGGGCTTTGGGGAGACCGTTCAGTTCTCCTCATCGGCCATGAACCCATGCTCTCGATTCTTATCAGCCGAATCATTTCACGGGACACAACCGTATCAATTGTCCTCGCCAAGGGAGCTTTCGCCAGGATAAAAAATGTCACCTGCAACGGTGACCTTTCCGGGGAACTCCATAGCCTCCTCACGCCAAAACAATTATCGTTTGGAAATTAAACCCATTTTATGGTCACGATTTCTCCTTGAAATGTAAACCTTCACATTCCCTGGTTTATTGGATCCTCCTTTCAACAGTCTGGACTGGCAAAAACACTGTACCCTGTCCTATGGTGCATACTGTTTGCAATGATGAGTCTTCTCATCCGGATAATCAAAATAGTATCCGGCTCCAATGACCAGGGCATGATCATCGGATAGTATGCCTGCACTATTGCCGCGTTAATTGCACTCATCATCCGGATTATCAATGTTGCAAAGGTAATTACTGAAGAGCAGTGACCGCCCCGGAGCTGGAAAGCGTAAACCGGTCGCCGGTCCGCCACACCCTCGTGTCAGTATCGTATACGTTCTGTACGGCACTCATGGTCCCTGCAGTTTCATTCACGGTTACCACTAAATAACCAACCGTGTTTCCTGCATTGTCTGCTGCGTTGACCGGGTACTCAATCGTAAGTAAGGGGTCAACATCGGACTGGTTTAAGGCATGACCCATCGCTCCGCCATTACCGGTAACCACCTGCTGGATTCCGTCTTTTACTCCCCTGGCATACAGGTGGGTATGGCCACTGAAATATGCCGTCACGTGATTTTTCACGAGACTGTTCCAGAAGATATCCCGCAGTACCGGGTGAACCGCAAGGTCATACCCCCTATCCTCCAGATCATCCTCCAGAAGATATGCAGGGGTATGGCCGAATACGAAGATAAACGGTCGTATATTGGAAGTAAGTTCACGGTCTACCCAGCTCTGGTTCACCGTTTCCTTCAGGCCATCGTGAGGGTAATACTCATCTATTGCGATAAATTTCGCCCCCTTCCAGGTGAATGAATAGGTAAGCCGCTCTTCACCCTGCGGGCCATTGAGCGGCATATCGGTAGCGGCCGAATTACGATAGGCATCAAGGAGTGACATCACCGTCTGGTCGGGACCGTCCTCGTGGTTCCCCCTGATCACGTAGAGTGGTGTCCCGCTTTTCGAAGTATAGTTATGGATTGGTGCGACTGCATCCATCCAGTTTTTGAACTGGGCCTGGTAATCTGTTGCAACGGGAGATGAATTTGAGATGATCCATCCACTCACGAGGTCGCCGTTATACATGACCAGGTCAGGTTTCTCAGCCGCGATCGCCACTGCAACCGGGTCCAGGTAGGGACTGACCCCGGTCAACGTGTCCCTGGTATTGTCACGGGAATCACCGAAGACCACAAATATCCATGTTCCGGAGGGGGCTGGAGATACCGGAGAAACACCCGGGGCGGGCGTACGGTTGGGCTGGGAGGGTGATGGTTGCACACACCCGGTAGTGATAATGATTATCATGAATAGCAAAAGAATTACAATGTGACTCAATCTCATATGTTCATCTGTCTTTCTCAAATTAAAAAGTTGATCGGTTCATCTCTCTGCAGGGGGTATCATGCTGGCACCTTCCCTGCCTTGGGCAATGGGTGCCGGATAACGGGTCATGGGTGCTGACAAGGTCACGCAGTGTAACGGCGTTCCGGATCCGTTAACGGCGTCAGCGACATCACTTGGAACGATGTAAATTTTGATGCAGCTTGACTTACCTGAGGTGCCCAGCTCGAGTGAGTCAGGACGGACGTCCAGGTTGAAACCTAACCTAGGTTTTATATTTTCTCTCGATTATGTCTAGATTATGAAGATTGCCACAACTTTCTTTATTATAATCATCCTTGCCCTGCTTTCATCCGGGTGTACAACTAAGGTCCCTGCAACAACCCAGACTACAGCCTTACCAACCCTATTTGAGAATACTGCCATCCCTAATCTTACCGGTACCTGGATTGTTAAGGCCGAAGGAGGAAGCCTGCTTAAATCTGACACACCGGGTCAATATTCTCACTACGTGACCAGTTATAACAATCTTACGGCCACATGGATTATTACCAACCAAACCGGAAGGGTATTGCAGGGTAATTTTATTTCTGCAACCGGAAATAACGAAAGGTGTGTGGGGGTTATCAGCATGGACAATAAAAATCTGTACATCGCTGATATGGATGGGTTCCTTGATCTCCAGATAATCAATGATGATCTGATGACGTTAGTCTATCGTCACGTTACGCCAAATGATTCTGTCGCATCGGTTGGAACCTGGACTCGGGTGAAGTGAGCCCCAGCGGTATAACCTAAACAGAAGGCACAATAATTTGGGACCAAAAATCAGGGTTACCGGCAGTTTTCACATTCTGTCCCGGTGACCGGGGTCCCCATTATTGCACACAACTTTTCTCCACACGCACGCATGGAGGTGCTTTCGATTATAGGTGCGTTCTATCGGCCCGGGAATCGGACCGTTATATGATATTTCTTTCCCGGCACGAGTTTATCGACCCAATCTTTTCCATCTACCCTGTAATTAAGTCGGGATCCGAAGGACCACCGATCTTGCATTTATCTGAAGTTTTTCGGTATACAGTTTCATATCGTTTATAAAAACCGATCATTACTTATATTCGTGACTGGATACAAGAGATTATTCTCCGCTATTACGGAGGAGCATCTTGTATGAGGTTCAAATTCATGACTCTGGTGGTAGTGATACTCCTTATCGCCGCAATGGTATCGACTGCATCTGCTGCAAATATCAGGACTCCCAAGGCTTCATCAATTTCCTCCGGGATCGCTGCATTCATGAACACGCTGCAGAATCCGGAGAAAATAGTTCTCACCTTTATTATAATGAACTTCTCTGACAACCGCAATTATTCAAACGCAACTGCTGTTTTCAATTTCAATTTTATCAAATAAATCCCTCCATTTTTTGTATTTTCTTCTAAAATACTCTGTTTCATCCCCGATCCCAGAATCAGGTCATAATCCGTGACATTAAAAGGCCAATGGCGCATAATAGATCAGGCTGCCGTATGTTTATACTTGTCAATTAAAAATAGATCGGGGATGTGTTAATATCCCTCATACATTTGATATTTTGAAAATCTAACTCGAATAACTGCTCTATGTTAAGCGGTGAATACCCGATTAATTCAACAGAGACATTGATCGTTTTAAAATCGCCATTTATGAATGGGTAATATTCCAGATCATTGTTATGTACATGCCCATGAATAACCCAACCGTGCCAATCATCCGGGATATCGGCGGGGTTATGTACCAACAGGAAGGGGGTATCCCGGTACTGCAGGGTATAGGTATGGTGCTCGGCCAGTCCGTCCACCTCTTGATCGTCATGGCTACCGGCGATGAAAATAATATTTCCGTTTAATTGTTCAAGCCAATACTTCATTGAGCGGGAACCGCGACCCCATCGCAGATCACCCAGGAAATAAATTGTGTCTGAATCTCTCACGGTATTATTCCACGAATCCAAAAGAAAGATATTCATTTCATCTTTATTCTTAAAATCCCGGTTACAATACCTGATAATATTTTGGTGGTCGAAGTGGGTATCAGCAATAAGAAAAATATTTTCATCGTTCATGGTTCGTCCTGGTCCGGCCGTACCATCCCACAAGCCACACAGTACCAGTGATTAGGGAGGTATATTTTTCCTTGCCGTGTGTATCCCTGGTGCATCCTTTCATTACATTTTGGGTGGGGGTATCGTGGCGCGATCAATCTTGCCATACAATAATGAGTGCATCAGCAGGATAAAAGGACTTTGTATAGGGCTTATTTTAAGGTAAAAAAGATATTATCCCATATAATACGATTAGAGGTTAGTCATACTGACGCCACGTATGGTTGCACTTGCAGCAACGGAAGAACCGTACTTCACTCTCATCTGCAGCCCTTAACTGTCTCAGCCACCAGAATGCAAGGTTATTTGAGCACTTCGGGCACTTTATCTGGATGGTGGGCAGTGTCGGGTATGAACCGTCATCTTCGACAATGACGATCTCCTTCTCGCTCCTCATCGTTTTCTTCTGTAGCTGATCTGTATCAGATATTTTCCGGATATACCCGCATTTCCGGCATTTCAGCTGGCCTGCAGAAGCCATAAGAATACTCTTGCACTCAGGACAGAACATCGTATAATTGTGCGCATGCAAACCAGATTAATCCTTGTATCACTCAATAAATGCTGAAAATATCTGCATCTATCCGGCACCTGCCTGTCACATCAGCATCCTTTTTTTATCCAAAAAAATCAAGAGTACAGGAATGATTGAGTACCTTGTCCTCGTATCCTGCGTTTTTTTCCTGATCTTTCTCATTCCCACCCGGTACCGGCAGTACGCGGCTATTGTGGGATGGGTGGGAATGGTACTGTTCCTCTTCGCCGAGATCCCCTATTACCTGTCCATCAATAATTTCCTGTACCCTTTACTTGCAGTACTTTCGGTACCGTTCCTGGTTATTACCGGACAGT
>JAPKXR010000122.1 GCA_026394715.1 Methanomicrobiales archaeon
TGTTCTCGTCTACTAGTGAATTTAAACGCCGGGCGAGATCAGGGGTGATTTTTACTGTTACGACCATACAGATCCGTTCCTAAGCCAGAATACTGATGGATATTAGTTTTCTTCACCTTAAATAATTGCTCCGGGACACGACTGTTTTCATTCCCACTATCAGATCCAGCCTTAATGGATGAGTTTTGCCACCACCCCCAGGTGATCCTTGCCGGACGTTCGATCAACGATTCGATGCCTAAATACGTTGCGCAGATGGCGATCAAGGGGTTGAACAAGGTCGGGAAGGTAAAGGTGTCCAAGGTCCTGATCAAGCTCCTTATGAAAGGAGAATTTCGGAACCATTTTTATTCAGAATATTTCTGATTCAAACAGAGGTAACATTCACCAAATAACCCCGTCTCCATTTCACCGCTGAAATCTGACAATAATGCGGCCTCTCCTGCGGGCCATACAGGCAGGCTATTTTTGCCGCCTGTCGATTATACCTATTTTTCAACCCCCTGCCAGAGAGGCGATAAAAGGCACGCATTAGGGGGCATACAACCTTTATTTTTGCGAAATACCCGATTATATCGCTTTATTTGAAGGAATGGGCATATTTTCGATAAGCACGGGTGGAAAAGCATTATTCTGAGGAAAATACGACCAAATCGGGGTTATTTTTGATGGTAATAACAGTGCATGTCATGTGAACTGGATCAGGCGGTCATTTCTGACACTTGCAGGAATGGGATGTTGTTTGAGATGAGGGTTTGATAGTCCCCAGATAAACCAGGTCTCTTCACTGCCATTGAAAAGGGTGATTGCTCTTATCTCCCGATTCCCTTTTTGACCTACCCGCTCTGTATGAACAGGGCCGGCTTGACCATACTCCGTCCATTAATCATGACAGTCGGGTTTTTTTCCCGATATATTTTTGCTTCATCCTATCCGATACTACCCATACAAAGGTGGCAGTCCCTTGGTTTCTACAACACTTCTCAATAAAACAGTCTGTGTCGTCTCTCGGTTATGTGGGCCTCCCCCTCGCTGAGGCATTTTCCAAGCACCTGAGGACGATCGGGTACCGGAGAAACCAAAAGGCCGTCGATGAGCTGAATGCCACCGCGGGGAATAAGATCGAAGCGACAACCGACCCGTCAATGATCAAACGGGCGGATTTTGTTATTATCGGAGTCCCAACCCCGGTCACCAAGGCGAAAGATTTGGACATGGAGCCGGTGGAATCTGCATCGAGGATCGTCGGGCAGAACTTAAAGAAGGGTGCCATCGTAGTCCTGGAGTCCACGTTCTATCCCGGGGTAACAGAAGAGATCGTAGGGCCAATTATTGAGAGGGAGTCCGGGTTGAAATGTGGCAGGGACTTTTACATTGGGTATTCGCCGGAACGCACCAATCCTGGCGATGAAGAGCACACCCCCCCAATATTTATAAGATTGTTTCCGGGATGGACAAGCAGACACTGGACACATTGTCTGAATTATACGGGCTGGTCACTAATGTTTACCAGACCCCTGATATCAGGACTGCCGAGGCTGCCACGGGTCACTCGAAAATGTCCAGCGTGACCTCAATATTGCCCTGATGAATGAACTTTCCCGGGATCTTTGCCCGGCTCGGGGTATCAGCACGGATGAAGTCCTTAAGGCTGCAGGAACCAAGTGGAACTTCCACCAGTACCGCCCTGGGCTTGTGGGAGGTCACTGCATCCCGGTTGACCCCTATTACCTCTTACATTGTCCGATATCTTGCACTGGATGATGGAAGAATCCTCTACAACGCCAGTAATATTATCGCCCTTTAATCCCGCCCGAAAATTCCTTCAAACGTCATAAGAACGGGTGTTACCCTTGTTCGGTTTTTCTCCCTCCCGTAAATTGATGATGGTTAGATTGGGTACTTTTTTGAAATCTTTAACGTTATCCGTAAAAATTCCATCCAGCCCAAGATCAAGGCAATGCTGAGCGATGAGTGCATCATTTATCCGCATTTTTGACGCATAACTTAGGTCAATTGCATTTTCCAGAGTGTTATTCTCAATAGGGAAATATTCAAAATAGCGGGAATGCAGGAGTTTTTTCGTCCGGGTATGTGATTCTTCATTATTGAGAATCTTCTGGAGTTTGTAATTCATTTCGGAGATGATGATCGTATTGACAGCAAAGGTATACCCCTGATCAATCAATGCCAACAATTTCTCCCGGGCCAGAGGGTATTCGGGCATATCAGCGATATTTGAAAAAATCAGGATGTTCGAATCGACCATCATCTTCATGTTGACCACAGTTCATCTTCCAGCCGAGCAAGGTCAAACTTTTTTTTATTGCGTATATGTGCCGGGTTTTTCACTGTTTCAATAAATGGATCATTATCGGTAGTTTTTTTCAGGGTGATAGTATGGGCATTTTCCTGCTGTATAAAAAACGTGTCGTCGGGCTGGATCTTCAATGTATCCTTCACATTTTTTAAGGATATGTTAAATTTTTTATCGACATGCACGACAGGCGCCATTGCATTCACATCTAATAATTATCATTGTGTTTACACTATTATAATCCTTCATGCTGTATCCCGTGTTTTCCGCTAAATTATCATGCCTGATAAAATACTTGGTTAATGTACCAGCCCGGAATAGCAGATTCTTGTAGGGGGACCCTGTGCAACCAGAAAACTCGCGGTTCAATAACCCCCTTTTTCCCGATATATTTTTGCTTCATCCCATGCGATACTACCTATACAAAGGAGTCTGCCCCCGTGGTCTCTAAAAAAACTCCTCGATAAAACGGTTTGTGTCGTCTGGTCTTGGCTATGTTGGCCTCCCCCTTCCCGAAGCATTTTCCAGGCACATGAGGACGATCAGGTACCGGCGAAACCAAAAGGCCGTTGATTAGCAGAATGCCACCCCGGGCAACAAGATCGAGGCAACAACCGACCCGTCAATGCTTATACAGGCGGATTTTTAGGGATTATCGCCGTCCCCACTCCGGTTACGAAGGCAAAAACCCGGATATGGAGCCGGTTGAATCTGCATCGAAGATCGTCGGCCAGAGCTTGAAGAAAGGCGCCATCGTGGTCCTGGAGTCCACGTTCTATCCCGGGGTAACAGAAGAGATCATGGGGCCAATCCTTGAGCGCGAATCCGGCATGAAATGCGGCAGGGACTGATTTCCTCGGGTATTCGCCGGAACGGACCAATCCCGGCGACGAGGAGCACACCCTCCCCAATAGTTACAAGATTGTTTCCGGGATGGACAGGCAGACACTTGAATTATTGTCTGAGTTATACGGGCTTGTCACAAACGTATACCAGGCACCGGATATCCGGACTGCAGAGGCTGCCACGGGTTATTGAAAATGTCCGGCGTGACCTCAACATTGCCCTCATGAACGAACTTTCCATGATATTTGCCCGGCTCGGTATCAGCATGGATGAAGTTCTCAAGGCTGCCGGCACCAAGTGGAATTTTCACCAGTACCGGC
>JAPKXR010000302.1 GCA_026394715.1 Methanomicrobiales archaeon
CCAGAGATCGGCACCTTTTCCGCCGCTGAGGTGCTGGATGAATATTTCCGACATGAATTTGTCGCCTTTCCTGATGACGAACGGATACCGGTTCCTGATCTCTTCACTGTCATTAAAAATGAGATCGATGAGGATCGGGCGTCTTTCCCTGTAAAACTGGAGGCTGTATTCGTGATCCCGTTTTCCCATGATATCTTTCGCGGAAATCCCGGTCATCTCCTCAATCCCCTTATTCCATGCAATTACCGTCCCCATCTTGTCGATTACATATGTTACATCTGGTAAGGAGACTGATGATTTCAGTAAGCTGGCTTCTTGATTGTTCCAGTGCCAGTTCTGCACTCTTCCGGTCAGTGATATCCAGTAATGTCCCTATGACTGCCGGTTTTCCCTGGTATAGGGTTCTGGAACCAAAAATGTCGAGGTTAATGATCTTCCTGTGTCTGGTAATCCCTCTTAATTCATAGTGTACGGATTCAATCTCTCCTGTTATCCTTTTACGCAGATTTTCCTCCAGTACTGGCCAGTCTTCCGGTATAATCAAATCTTTGGGCTCCTTATTGCCCGTTATTTCCTCAATCGGATAATCGAATATTTCAGCCAGCTTTGCGTTGACATATTGAAATTTCCCGTCCTGTATCCGGTAGATTCCGATGTGGGATTTTTCAGCCAGGTTCCTGATTTTATCATCTAATTCACGCAGTGCCATCTCTGCCTTCCTGTGTTCGGGAATATCCCAGAAAACGCCACACAAACCTGATAATTCGCCGTCATTGCCTCTTACCACAGTTTTGATCGTGTGAACCCAGGTCTCTCTTCCTTCCTGAAAGTATTTCTCTACAAACTCCTCGGTCTGCCCGGTTTCCATGATCCTGATGTCGTCTGCGTGGTACTTGGCGGCAAATTCAGATGGGAAAAAATCGGCGTCTACTTTGCCAACCATATCCTCGGGATGGATACCAAGGTTATGGGCGAGTTTTTCATTAACTGAGACATATCGGTAATTCCGGTCCTTCATGAAGATTTTTTGTGGAATATTCTCTACGAGTGTTCTGTATCTGGCTTCACTCTCAGCAAGGGAGTTGAGCAGGTGATCTCGATCCGTCACCATCCGGGCCAGCTGGATATTGCTGTGACTCAGTGTCGAGATCATCCCGGCAAACTTGGTATAAAAGGCCATTACCGTATCGATTTTTTCCCTGCTCCAGCGCGGGACCCGTTCTAATGCAGCAAGATATTCTTTCTCGTCAAATCCGTACTGTTGTGCCTGGGACCGGAAGAGTTCATAATTCACGGGGTCATCGTCAAAGAGAAACTGCCCAAGGAGCAGGTTACCCATGTGTTTTTCCCCCACCATAATGGGTGTTACGATGTCCCACATATGGTTCTTACATTGATATATCCGGAATGTGCCCGGTGTAGTCCCCCCGGAAAGAACAGTATCGCTTTCCAGGCAATTTTTAAGGGTAACCGGATGGACCCGGTGGAACTGTGTGCAGATATCCTGCCCTCCCGCTGCAACGAGAACATTCCCGTGAAGATCAATAATGCCACCACCGATCTGCGTGAGGGAGAAGAAATCATTCATCAAGGACTGGATTGCGGGAATGTCAATGACGTCTGCAAGATCCAGAATGCCTATATCTCCCGTTGGGGAAAGAAGGGCGTCAAGTTTCTTCTTTACACGCTCTTCACTCTCCCGCAGCGCTTCTTCAGCCAGTTTGCGATCAGTGATATCCCGTATAACTCCGTATATCCCGGTAACTGCGCCGGTATCATCCCGCTCGGAAATGCTGCTGCTTTCAAACCAGATTATCCCCCCCTGCAAATCAACAATCCTGAAAACATTGGTGATCTTCCCCCCAAAAGAAAAATGCTGCCGGAAGCTCCGGATAATCTCTTCCCGGTCTTCGGGGAAAATCGGAAAGGAACAAAAAGGTTTGGAGAGTATATCTTCCTGTACATAACCGAACCGTGAAACCTGGGATCCGATATAGGTTATGTTACCTTCTGCGTCAAGCGAATAGGGTATGTCGTAGGTATGCTCGGTAAGCCTGCGGTATTTTTCCTCACTGTTCCTGAGTGCATTCTCTATCCCCTTTTTTTCCGTTATATTTTCCAGAAACAGAATAACCCCGCGGGAAAGATCCTGAAAATGGGCAGGTGTAAAGGTTATTTTGTAATAGGTGTCGTGCGTATTGGTTTTTACACAGATTTCAAGATGGTTTTCCTTTCCCATTATTGCGGTATCAGCAGCTGGCAGTATTTCAGAATCCTTAAAAAGGTTCGTCGGAATATCCATCAACCGGGTATGGAGGACCTCGCTTTTGGGGATATTGATATAGTGGAGGAAAGCATCATTTGCCTGGACAATCCGTAAATCGTAATTGAGAGTGATGATAAAATTCGATGAGAATTTCATGAGGTCCGACAAGGGGACCTGTTGTGCCAGTTGATAGACTTTTGATTGTCCGTAAACCCTGATCTCGACTTCTTCTTTTGCGGTAAGTATCTCAAGTAGTTTGGCAACGGAATTCCTGTTGATTTTTAAGTTTTCCGAGATTTCCCGGATATTCAGTCCTCTCTGGTCCTTTTTTAACAGATCTTTAATTTTTGATATATCATCCATACTGTCAACGCACTCAGCCAAATCCAGACTGTGATATATTATTATGGCATTCATTTTTTCTTATTTGTATTTTTAATGCATGGCAATGAAAGGAGGCACGATCGCTTTGCGATTTTGTTAATAGCATTCAAATTCTTTCTTTCTTTGAGGACAATCTGTCAGTTTTATAAGTGGTGTTTTGATTGATGGTTGATCCGGCAAGTGTAACAGACCCCCAAAACTTCTGGTTGAGGACGAAACGGGAATTGCATGCAGAGAATAAGGAAAAACTCGTCCGGAAAGGGTTTGGTAAA
>JAPKXR010000067.1 GCA_026394715.1 Methanomicrobiales archaeon
CTTGTGTATGATCCTCTCGCACACTGGGTATGGGGTGGCGGGTGGGCACAACAGATGGGCGCACTTGATTTCGCCGGAGGTACCGTTGTGCATATCAGTTCCGGTTTCGGAGCGCTGGCAATTGCCCTTGTAATCGGTGCACGTTCAGGTTATGGCAAATATATGATGGAACCGCATAACATACCGATGACCCTTCTCGGAGCTGCATTACTCTGGTTTGGTTGGTTTGGATTCAATGCGGGTAGTGCGCTTGCAGCAAACGGTCTGGCGGCCAATGCATTCGTCGTCACGAACACGGCAGCTGCTGCAGGTGCCCTGGCATGGTTGTTTGCGAGTTGGTACAATGGTAAACCAAGTTCTCTTGGCATGGTGTCAGGCGCAATCGCAGGCCTTGTAGCAATTACTCCTGCATCCGGTTATGTAACACCGATGGCATCAATTGTTATCGGTGTGGTTGCCGGTCTCGTATGTTACGGTGCGATGCTTTTCCGTATGAGAAAAGGTCTTGATGAAAGTTGTGATGCATGGGCAGTCCATGGTATGGGAGGTCTCTGGGGAGCGCTTGCAACGGGTATCTTTGCAGCTGCAGCGGTAAACGGTGCTTCAGGTCTCCTCGAAGGAAATGTTCACCAGTTTGTAGTAAACGCAATTGGTGCCTTCGCTGCGCTGATATATGCGTTTGGCGTCACGTATATCCTTGCGTGGCTGGTGAATAGATTCATGGGACTGCGTGTATCTGAAGATGAAGAATATGTAGGGCTGGATATATCCCAGCATGGTGAACGGATTAATGTATGAGGTGGACCAGATGCAAAAAATCGAAGCAATAATAAGACCTGAACGGTTTGAATCCGTGAAAAAAGCACTGGAGGAGAATAAAATATACGGACTGACCGTTTCAGAGGTTGAAGGACGCGGAGACCAGAAAGGGATCGTGCTGCAGTACAGGGGCGGGGAAATAACCGTCGACCTCATTACAAAGAGTAAAGTGGAAGTCGTGGTAAAGGACAAAGATCTCCAGATGATCCTGGACCTTATCATCAGTGCTGCACGGACTGGGAAAATTGGTGATGGGAGAATATTTGTATCTCCTGTCTCGAAATCGATCCGCGTAAGGACCGGGGAGATTGAAGAATAATCCTTATTTTCATAGGTTTCGAAAGATTTCAATAATCACTTATTTTTTATTTTACCGCATACAGGGATTTCTTTTATCACTTACAGGCGCCTGGTGGGACATTCATTCATTGCATGATCGGTCCGGTTCCGATGTTCAATCCCATTTATTCTGGTACTTTCGCTGATTAGCTGGCAGGTAGTACCCTCAATTTTTGCCAGCAGCTCGTGCATTGAGGTGTGCGAATGGCTAGGATTTTGAACAATTACAATCATTTCTGCCAATGTTGAAGCATTCATACCAAACCCCGGCCATTATTGCGGGTATTAAAAATAAAAAAGCCGATTTGATCCTGGTCCGGTTCGGGAAAAACCGGGGTTGCCTATCCAGGATCCGGTTACATATTCGATTACCGTGAATACAGGGTCTCCGAGGGAACGTTATACATCCACATGAATAACCTGAAAGGGACAAGAGGTCCGCGAGTTTCTGTACACAACCGGCGTGGTCTCCAGAAGCTTCACCAACCCGTATGTTTTTTTTCTCTCCTGAATTCTTCTTTGACCATTGAGAACGAATTGACCGGGGATTCCCAAAAAAAAGAATGCACATTCATTCCGGCAGGACTGCACAGCTCAATCAGATTTCGCGATTTATTATTGACCGTTGGCAGGATTGGAGATACTCAGTTATATCACCTGCCATTTCAGGGACGAACATCCCCCTGGTCATGCCTCTCATTTTACAAGGTACTTACGCATGCCGAAAAAGGTCACTATTCCAACAATCGGAACGATAACCGAGGCGAATATGAGGAACGCAATGAATTCAGTCGGAGGGTTCAGGAGCTCGAAAATAAATGCCAGAAGAGCACTGACCGCAAGGATAATCAGGTTGTTACCGACAAAATCTGCCAGCCCTGCTTTGTTTCTGACCAGTTTTTCATCATACCCCGCGATAATATCAACGCGTCCCTTGTACTTGATCATATAGGCAAGGACTGCGAAAAGTACGATAAAGAATTCTGTCATTCCAAGAATAAGTATATTTGTCATTCCCTCTCCACAATCCATTTAGTATTCTTCTGCATGACATATTAGTTTCTGCCTGGAACCTCATAGGATTTTCGTATCCTCCCCGGGTAGTAATGGGACAAATAAATAGTCTTTCCCACCATTGGGCTCTCTATGACGTTTCATCCCCGAAACTCACCCCGGGCCCTATCCAATCCGTACCGGTGGGGACTTATCCCCGGTCTCCCGTGCTGCATATGAAGCGGGTCTTCGTGATCAGAGATCATTTTGGGGGGTAGGATATCCGGCTGTCAACCGGCATAGTGATCTCGTAGCGTCCCCTTTCCGGTGTTCA
Organism: Methanomicrobiales archaeon; assembly: GCA_026394715.1. GTDB lineage: Archaea > Halobacteriota > Methanomicrobia > Methanomicrobiales > Methanospirillaceae > CAIKOD01. The sequence continues at coordinate 2,486 of JAPKXR010000067.1, forward strand.
TTCAGGTCTTACTCCCACACCACCTCAACAGTACTACTTTCATTGACGGTCCATGAAAACGGTTTGTAAGTCACGTGCCTTCAGGTAATCATATCCAATAGCTAAAGGCCGGTAAAATCAGCCCTGAATACTGCATCGGTCCTCACAACCAGGAAATCATGCGATCCCTCAAACTTTGATCGCCATTGCCTGCTGACCGCAGTAGAGGATACGTTGGAGAACGAGCTGATTGAACGGAGACTTCTCTTTTTTTCAAAGGTATGCAGCAGGGGGAGGGAAAATGAAAGATCTCAAACCGAAAGTAAATTTTCATTCATGGGTTTTGTACCCGGTGAATATCCATGGTTACCACAGAGCAGGCATTTAGGAGCCTTTAGGGCCCTGACCCAGATTTCAGAACAACAAAACTGGGGAAAACAGCATTAAAGGAAGTCGTCCAATGAGTTATTTACGAAAATGATAGCACTATTCCAGCATGGTGCCGGTGAGCCCCCGGGATACATTATGGACCTGATCAGAGAAAAAGACCTGGAATCCCAAATTATTCCTCTTTACAAAGGCGGTGAGGTGCCAGGAGAAACAGGTGCCACCCACCTGGTATTCCTTGGCGGGCAGATGAGTGTCAACGACGAGAAGGAATACCCCTGGCTCTTTTTGGAAAAACAACTTATCCGAAAGGCCGTCATGTCCGGTATTCCGGTCCTCGGTATCTGTCTCGGTGCCCAGCTTATCGCCTCCGCACTTGGAAAAAAAGTGTCTCCCTGTCAGCAAGAGAAGGGGTGGCACGAAATCCATAAAAATATGCCATCCGGATTTGCGATGCCCGGAAATAACCTGACCGTGTTTCAGTGGCACGGGGAGAATTTTGAGCTGCCGGACGGGAGTATACTGGTATACCGGGGCGACCACGTGCAAAACCAGATGTTTACCATTGGCTCTGCAACCGGGGTCCAGTTCCATCCGGAAGTTACGGAAAAGATTATTCATGACTGGAATGAATCCGCAGGACAAAAAGAGCGCGCTAACATTATGTTGCAGACTTCCCGTTATATTCGTGACAGTGAACAGATTTGCCGTTCAATATTTACCGGTTTCCTTACGGGGTCGACCATATGAACGTGAAAGGTATATTACTTGACCTTGACGGGGTGCTGTATACGGGGGATAATCCTCTACCAGGGGCTCCCGGGGCCGTCCGGTACCTGAAAGGACGGGGGTATATCACCCGGTTCCTCTCGAACACTACCAGGTATAGCCGGGCAACAATTGAGTCGCGTCTTCTGGCGTTTGGATTTGATATCGGGGAAGATGAGATTATTACGCCTGCCGTTGCAGCAATTAACTATATCCTGGAAACGGGTCTGAAACGGTGCCATCTTCTCACAACCCGTGACATCCACTCAGAATTTGAAGCGGCTGGACTTTTTCACCAGAATACTGAAGCTGACTGGGTTGTTGTGGGTGATGCTGGTGATAATTTCAACTACGATACGATGAACCAGGCGTTTCGACTGGTACAGGGAGGGGCCGGGCTCATCGCACTTGAGAAAGACAGGTACTGGATGGGGAGTGACGGGTGGATGTTATCTGCTGGTCCGTTTGTCCGTGGGATTGAATATGCGACGGGAAAAACTGCGGCCCTGATAGGTAAACCTTCGCCGGGCTTTTTTGGCATGGCCCTCCGTGACATGGGACTAATACCCGCTGATGCGGTAATGATCGGGGATGATGTGGTTTCCGACACCGGGGGCGCAATGAAAGCAGGGATGCAGGGCATTTTAGTTAAAACCGGAAAATTCAACCTGGAGGCGCTTGTCGGGGCAGACCCGGGACCCACGATGATTATCCGTTCGATTGCGGAGATCGACACAATTCTTTGATGGTCCGGACTTTCTCTACCAACTCTGCGCAATCTGTACCCGGTTAAACCTGGTGAGTTCCATGTCAACCATTACAAATGAATGATTTCGATGGCCTGTTTTTCGTATGAAATGGACGGGCTCGTTTCCGGACCTGTTATCTTCCGGAGGGGCTTATTCGCTGTAATCTTCCGAAAAAATCAACACCAATAAATTTCCTGCCCTACTCCCGGTCGTATCAGGGTTCTAAGCCGGACTGTCTCAAGTTCACCTGGTGATTCTTGCCCCCGGGTTATCTCGTATTATCTACTGAATTTTTACCGTATTCAACTTCCTGGTTGAGTTTATTTTCAGCATACCATTCTATAGAGGAAATACTTTCAATACTGAACGGGTTGTCCCGGGACTGGTGTTACCATGTAAATGCCTGGCTGGGTTTCCCCGTGGTTACACCGGAAATCGGGTAAATTAATCTAATCTACCCTCCTGATTACAGAGCCCCTCCGATCATTCCGGTAACCGGTGCTGTAAGTCATCCCGGCCAACTGGAGATCCTTCGCTCCTGTTCGTTTAAATCGCCCGCATTTGGCTCCGATTGGGTGAGATCAATAATAAGGTAAAAGCGGACGATTTTTTTCAAATTTAACCGTAAATTAGCCTCTATTAGGGTTTACCCTTTTTCCAACGTCCCATAAAAGACTCCCTTTAATGCAGGACCTGCCAATTCTCAAATTGTCGTAGTCATGGTAAGGCTCCACCACGAGACACAATCAACCTGGACCCGGGCCTGATTATCTTTGGGTCTTCAGCCTCACCGCCATCTTCCCGGACGACCGGACCCAGAACTCCATCGTCCAGAAAATGGCCCGATGACGTGTTTCATTCCTGTTTAATGGTGATGCCGATTTCGAAAGCCGTATTGACAATAGTGGGACGAATCATCAGGTCGATATCCTCAAGGCCGGGCATCATGGCTGTGCCACGTCATCCAGCTCAGCATTCCTTTCCAAAGCACATCCGAAGACCCGCGTCATCGAAGTGGTGGCTGGGAATTCCGAATGGCCATCCACCATAGCGACACGTGGTCTCCTGCCACGGGTGGGCTCCGCTGTGTACCGCACCGGTCTGGATGGCGAAGTCACGGTGACAACCGACGATACGATGTACAATGTAAAAAAGAGACTGGCAAGCGGCCCTCCGGAGTCAGGCTGCACGTGCGGCGTTTATGACCAGTGCGGTGGCGGCTGCTACCATAACCTGCAACGGATGGATGCCTTTGGGGTCGCGGTACCCATGCTTTTTTGTGGTGGCCGGGTTTTCGTACACCACGTTGACACCGAATGACGGTGTCATACGGGTAATGCAGACGATGGTTGTAACGGCGATCACCTGGTACATGCACGAGAACGCGTTGGTGTCGATGACGCCCTGGACGAGGGTGTTCAATGCCGCGACACTGGCGATCGGGGTCGCGGTGATGCCGACCGAACGCGTTACATTTGCTTTCTGAACGAGTTCAGCCAGGCTCTGGTAGTTCCTGCCCCATCCTGGGATGTAAAGATAGGAAGGTGGGTAATTGGAAAAGAAGGGTGGCAAACGGCGTCTCATCTTTGAGATGCGTAACGTTTCAGGCATGAACGCCGGTAAGTTCTATGCAGACAAAAAAATACAGGGCAAGGGTCTTTTACACGATGAATTAATTCTTTAGAAATTACCGTGATTATTACCGTGATGGCGAATCAGCCTGGCAGGATGTGAGTATTGTGGCAACGATTGAGAAGGGTATGCTATCTGTTTTTAGACCGTGTGGAAATCCGGTTGTGTTCAGGACACCAATCTGCCCGGACATCACAACTGCCGGTACCGTTGTTTTGCGTAACGGGAAGATCCGGAACCTCGCGTGAAACGGAGTAAACCAATTTTAAATGGAGAAATTCGCGAATTACCTGTTTAGACACCCCATAATTCCCTGAGCCATTTTTTCTTCAATGCACGTTCATCCTCATGTCCGGCACATTCCGGATCCATTCCGTGTCCTTTGTCAATGGATGCAAAGGCATCGTCATATCTGCAAAGTTTGCCCAGGGCAAGCCCACGGTTGTTCAATGTTTCCGGAGAATCAGGATCTGTTCTGATCGCACTATCAAATGATTCAACGGCTTTTTCATACCGGGCCTGTTTGTACAGCAGGACCCCGATGCTGAACCATGCATCGGAATAATCAGTATCGATAGCAACCGCCTTTTCAAGCGATAGAAGGGCCTCTGAATCAAGGCCTAACCTGGTACACGTAACGGCATGACAGTAGAGTGCCTCCGGGTCTTCGGGATTTATGGTGAGTGCCTCGTCAAAGGACCGAAGAGCTTCTTCGAACCGCCCGATCTCACACAAGGAGATCCCGCGGTTTCTCCACGGAGCAGAAGCGAAGGGGTTGACCCTGGTTGCCGTGTCATAGGACGCGATGGCCTCATCATGCCGTCCAAGTTCGCCAAGTGCGACCCCACGGCGGATCCATGCGTCTGAATCTTCACGATTGACCGTGAGCGCCAGGTCATAGGATTTGATGGCCTCGTCGTAGTGCCCGTGTTCGTAATGGTCAATACCGATGTCATAATAATCTCCATCTGTTGGTGTTATCTGGCTCATAATCTCTTCCGTTCTCTGAATTTTATCTCTCTTATTCCCTATTTTCGGTCTCTTTCCGGGCCTGGCAGGACCTGTTCAGGGCCGACGGGCCAACGATTATTCAGGTCCTGTTCTTTCAGCATTCCAACAAGCAGGAGAAATGTCGTGGCCTCGAGTGGGTCATCAAACATTTCAAACTCACTGCCGTCGTATTTCTCGAGCATACCGACGACTTTGTGCCCGGATTTTGCGTCATGGACCTTTAGCGGGCGCATCCCTTTCTTCCACCGCTCTCTTATTTTTTTCATCGTGGTAATGGTAATCATTGAGGAATGGTCGGGTAGCCGGGTATATAGGGACTGGCCGGGCGTGGGGTGAAAGTGATCATTATCACGTAGGTGGAGGGGTAGGGCATTCACGAGCACTGGCGATATTCCGATGGCTGAGTGGACGATGGTGTTCCGCCATTGGAAAGGTAGTCAATTACCCTTGGTTCGGGGAACCCCGCATGGCAATACGAGCATGTGTAAGCAGTCCGGGAATGCTTGTGAGCGATAGTGGCCTGGTCTCTTGCAATTGGGACATGAGTGGGATTGGACCGTTCGAAATTCATACCGTGTTGTGTGGTGATGGATGGCATGAACTCATGACGGTGTGCGGGATGAACGTGAAGATTTTGTATTGGACACTGCACCACCGTTTTTCGAAATTATTGTCTGCTTCATTCAATTTCGAACCGTGCACGGTCCTGGTCATTAGACCGGAACGATTGAGATGACTGTGTCCAGTGAACCATTTACCGCAACAAGGGTGAGAGTCTCTTCAACAGGTAAATCTCGAAAAGGATAAAAAATAAGGGGTCCCTCAATTTTCCGCCCGATTTATCAAAGGATCCCCGTTGTTGGGGGAAATCTGGTCTCTTACACTACCCGTTAAACCCACTCCTGTTCGTTTAAATCGGCCGCATTTGCCTCGTTTTCCATCCGGTACATAATCCTGCTGTTTGGAGTGAGTTTATCCCTATTCCGCCTGTAATAAGCCCCTATTTTGGTTTTATCCTGATCAGGGTGCTGCAAACGCCACCTCTTCCACCCAGGGTTGTCCTTTTTCCGACGTTTCGCAAAACCAGGATAGCGGTCCCGGTCCTGACCGTGACCGCGGTCAATGGACCTGGTCCTGCCGGTAAGTACCGCCGCAGGCAACGTTTCGGTCCCGGCAGCCGGCATTTTCTTTGGAATTTGGTGGTTCCCCAGCACACCGCACAATCGATCTCCCGATATCTGCCCGGGTTACATTCACTTTGCCGCTTGTTTTTTCAGGCGGGGAAAAAAGAAGGGGGTATTGTCAACATGACGATTACGAAGAATGCTGCTGCTACCGATGAAGAGAAGGAGCGGGGGAAGGGTTTGATCGAGAAGTTGAAGCGGGTTGGCTCGTGAGGGGTTTTATAAATTGATGAGTGGGTATGCCAAAATCTTAATGCAAAAGTGTATCTGTTTACAGACAGAAAAGAGAAGTTAATGTCAGATTATGTCAGTCAGTGTCAGTTGGGACACTCTTTTTTCCTAAAAAACATTACATCACCCGGTGCTCCTTTATTGGAACACAAACCCGGCCAGATGGATAGGAAGTGTGGCTGATGGCAGATCCACTCCGGGTCCTTTACGTGGATGACGAATCCGACCTTCTCGAGATCGGCAGGATGTTCCTGGAGCAATCCGGAGATTTCTCCGTAACGACAGCGATAAGCGCACCCGAAGCGCTCCGGGTGCTCGAACAGGAAAATTTCGATGCCGTCGTCTCCGATTACCAGATGCCTGGGTTGGACGGCATCCAGTTCTTAGTGGAGGTACGGTCCCGCCTTGGACCGATCCCGTTCATCCTGTTCACCGGCAGGGGCAGAGAAGAGGTAGTCATCCAGGCAATCAACAGCGGAGCAGATTTCT
>JAPKXR010000272.1 GCA_026394715.1 Methanomicrobiales archaeon
GTTAAACGGTATGCAGTATTTGAAAAAAAAGGAATTGCACTCTCCACAACCACAATAACTGCCATGGAGTTATACAAAGGGGCATACATTTCGGGGAACAGTAATAACCTGATCAAAGTTCGGACCCTCCTGGAATTATTCACCATCTTACCGATAGACGAAACAATATTCGAAGTTTTTGGCAGGATTGCAGCGGCTTTGTGTACAGCGGGTAACCCCATAGGGGATTTCGATGAAGTGGTTCCTGCAATAGCTCTCTGTAATGATGGGGAGATCATAACCCGTGACCGGCATTTTTAAAATATCCGTGGTCTGACAATAATTGCATACTGATTTTTTTAATCCGGCCAGCTGCAATAAATGCAAATGGGTGTTGTGGAGTATCGACAACCGGGGGGAGGATCTCCATCATGAAAAAAGGCGAGATCAAAAAAGCGTTTGAGCCCCCTTGCAAATCCAAGATACAGATCTCGCTAACGTCGAATAGGGAGAACAAAGGTAAAATCTTCAAACGGGATGGAGGAGAGCATTTCGGAATTCCAGTTTTGGATGGCCTTGATTCCAAATATTGCTGAAATTTATATTCCAGATCCTCCTTCACTTTGTCGAGGCGGTGCTGGTGGGCCGGGAGAATTCCAGATTGAAAAAACGACACGCACGGTACAAACGGTACTATGACAGCTACCCTGGTGCGATGCAGAAGAAAAACCGGGACTATTACTGGGAACACCGGGACACTATCCATGCGAGGAGCAGGTAATCGGGCGAGCGGAGGAGAATGAATACGGTTACCGGGTTAATTATTGTGCCACCGTCAGAAATGGTTAAGGTCCGTATCACTTCCCTGCCAAAGTTGGGAATGCTCTATTCTATTTCGAATTGTGGACTCAAAAATGGTATAGGATAACAGGAAAGACTAGCAAAGTATAACATGTTCTGAAATAATTCAATCATATGAGAGTAGTCAAAATCACAATTTATACAGCCATTTTAATTTTTATGGTCCTTTTTAGTGGATGTACGACTGCACCAGGCAAGGTTTCTGAAGTAAATTCGACAAATACTGTTGCGTCTACAACCGTTGCAACGGTAAGTCCTAGTGTAACCATAAGCATACCTAGCGCAACTGCAAGCCCTACACTGTTGGTTGGGTTTACTTCAGAAGATGTTAATCTTCACTTTATGGATCTGGCATTCGGTGGAGGCAATGTATACCTTGAACGGCAACCATTCTCCACTACTGTACAAAAACCAGTTTCAATTTCAGTTTCAAATCCTAATACGGATGATATAAAGATAATTGAGAAGTTTGCGGTTGATTTTAATGGCTTATCTCAATCAACAAAGCTTTCGGAAAATGTAAAGGAAGGTACTACGGGACAGATCCAAGTCAAATTTATTCCCCCCGCTGGTTTTGGGGCAATTGAAATGGCCCCACCTGTGGGTGTCCCAATTAATTGGGTTAATAAAGAATTCAAAAAAGATGGAGTAACTTATGCAAAGGTCAAGAATAATATAATTTACATTAATTCAGATCTACAAGGGGCAGAAAGACAGCACGATCTTTTATTAGCTCTGCTCTTTGAACTGGGTTTCAAGGGTAGTACAATGAAATATCCTGACAGTATTTTCTTTGACTCAGGTAATGATGTAACATCGCTCTCTAAAATTGATAGTAAGGCAGTTCAAATCATGTATGGCCAGGGAATGTATCAAGGAATGACTGTTGATGATGTTAAGAAAAGAGTCTTGATCACATCATCCTAACCCCTCATCCATCTTTTCATTAAGCCCGAATTCCCGGACCAATTCCATCAATAACCGCCAAAAATGCCTCGGACTGTCCGTCTGCCACTTAATTCCCGGCAGCTAAACTTTCAGAAATACTGAGGGTAAGATACCAGGATGTTGGCCAAGGGGAATCGATGCTGTTCAAGTCCCCACTGGAAAAAAATGCTCATCGATGCAAGTCGACCGATGCTGATCCAAAGGGTCACATCCGATATTTTTCCCGGACATTTCAGTTATTACGGGGATTCACGCACTACTTCGTCGCTAGCCGTTTGTATTCCTGGTACACTGCAGAGTAATACCTGGCAAAGCGCCCTTCCCGTACTTCCGTTACCATCCCTTCGGCGATCATCCGATGCATCCAATCGTGTGAACTGATGATCCGGCCAGTTCCAGTTGATCAGCTATCTCTCCCCCGGGATAACGGGATTTTCCTCTGCTAGGGTGATAAT
>JAPKXR010000029.1 GCA_026394715.1 Methanomicrobiales archaeon
ATATGGTTTCAGCCTGGTATAATCCATAGAACAATCCAATATCTAATTCATTTTCTATTACTAAAAAATATCTGGAGGCAGGAGATAACCCGGAATTTTTTAATTTTATTGTTGTATGAATGGGCCGGCACAAACGTCCGGGAAAGAGAACGAATTCGTTAATTATAAATCCTGTATCATCACATTCCGAGTGATAACAATGGATTGGATTGCTTTTATCTCATTTATCGTTGGTATTATCCTGGTCATCATCGGTATTGCCTTCCTGTTTAACCTGTCAGCCATTATGCTGTTCTTTGAAAAAATCATCGGGTTTTTATGTGTCCTCCTCGGGATCGTAGCACTGGTTTTCGGGTGGAAACTGGTCAAAAGTGTGTGAGTCGGGACCCCCCGGGCACACCTTATTTTTTCGTCATTGTATATAACGCCACGATCCCAACCATGATCGCAACGAAATATATCATAAACACGGCATAAAAGAGGTAACCCATGACAACAGTGCCGGATGCAAGTGCATGGACCACGATTGAAGAACCTACCACGATTGCAGCGACAATCACTGATATCATGATCCTGCCCGACGCCTGCTGGATGCTGGTGGAAAGGGTTTTTAAGTCATCTGCCTCGATTTCCAGCTTAAAATTGCCTTTTCCGATAGTGTTGAGCGTCTGGTTGATGACCTTCGGGATATTCATGACACCCTCTGCCATCTCCATGAATGTGAGCGGGAGCTTCTTCAGGGTATCAGCCGAGAGGTAACTCCCCTCGATGATCTCGTCGAAATATGGCTTAACTCTCTGGTCGAAATTGAACCCGGGGTCTAGTTTCACCGCAACAGCAAAGATCATCCAGATGACCTTGAGCACCATCATCAGTGAACCCGGGACCACCACGTTATATTTTTGCAGGATTTTTGGCAGGGAATCCATGGCAGTTCCAACATTCATCTGGCCTAGCTCTGAAGTCTGGTACTCACGGAGGGCCGCATATAACTCGTCTTTTAACGGCTCGATATCCTCAGGTTTGAACACGAGACCTAGTTTTTCGAAGCATTCGACCAGGGTATCGACGTCGCACCCGACGATAGACATCAAAACCTTAATGAAAATCTTGCGTCGTTCCGGCCGGATAAGGACTACCATCCCAAAGTCCAGGAATATCAGTTGGCCTTGGGGGGAAACGAGGAGGTTACCCGGGTGGGGGTCAGCATGGAAGAACCCGTCCCGGAATATCTGCCGGATATATGCGTGAAAACCTACATCGGCAATGTGGACCGGGTCCACGTTATAGCGTTTGATCGCAGCCACATCATCGATACGGCACCCTTCCACAAATTCCATCGTGAGGACCTTATCCCCGGAGTACTGCCAGAAAATTTTCGGGATTTTTATTTCCGGAATACTACTCATCGATGCAGCAATAATCTCTGAATTCTTCCCTTCGTGGATAAAATTAAGTTCCTTCCTGATCTGGACGGCAAACTCCTGCACCATGAGTTTCGGGCTGAATACCCGGGCATCGGGTGATAATTGTTCGATCCGCTCGGCCATCTTCTCGAAGAGCGGCAGGTCAGTCTCGATTGCTTCCCTGATACCGGGGCGCTGGATTTTTATTGCCACAATGGTACCGTCTCTAAGTACGGCCCTATGGACCTGCGATACTGAAGCGGCGGCAAAAGGCGTGGTATCAAACTCCAGGAATACTTCGTCAATCGGACCACAATATTGTTCCACCGTTGCGCGCAGCTCTTCGAATGGGACGGGGGCCACTTTGTCCTGGAGTTTTATCAGTTCATCATATATCTCGGGCGATATCATCTCCCGCCGTGTGGAAAGGATCTGACCGAATTTTACAAATGTCGGCCCAAGGTCCTCAAGGACATGCCTCATTCGTTCGTTCACCGTCATTCCACGGATCTGCGGGTGGAGCCTGTCCCCGATATTCATATTCCGGAGGCCTGGTGAGAGGTCCTCGACGAGTGTCGTGCCAAATCCCCATTCATACAGGACCTCCGCGATCTTCCTGTAGCGTTTGAGACTAACCCCGGTCTGCGTCTGCATGAACTAGTAGTTGAGACCACACCGGGAATAAAAGGTTGTATCTGTATTGATGGAGGGAATGCGACGAGACACTCATTAATAAAATCTCAAATAGAAAAATATTGATCACTACACCCATTTTTCCCACCCCTCGATTTTTTCCAAATTCAAACCCATTTTTAAAAACGCAGATTTTAAAGCCTCTAAAAGAATAAATAGAATAGAGATCTATTGATCACTATGAGCTGGATTCGCCGAATAAAAAGAGGAAACCAGTACTATTTGTACGAAGTAACAAGCGTCTTGGAAAATGGAAAAGTCAAACAAAAACTTATCCAGTATCTTGGTGTTGAAGGAGATGAATATAAAATTCCAAAACCCAAGTCAAAACGAATTATTCCCGACAAAATTTATCCTGAACGCAGTTTAAGAGCAGGCGATGTCACACTGCTTTGGAAAATCGCTGAGGCTCTTGACATTATAAACACATTAGACCGAGTGGTTATGGGTGTTGAGTACGTCAAAGGCCCATCTCCGGGAAAATACCTCACGATCTGGGCGATAAATCGGATTTTGGATCCTGAAAGTGCAACACAACCTGAACCATGGGTTCGAACAACGACATTACCTATCCTTGCAGGGATGAAACCATCCGATTTCACAAAAGACGCATTCCTGCGCACCTTGGATTCAATCTGTTCAGAATCGAAGCGAGTTCAACACATCAAAACCCACATTCCAACTATCGAAGACCAACTCTACCAAAAATGGCGAACTATCCATCCTCTCCCCATTCAAACTACTGAAACAATTGCATTTGACCTCACAGCAATTCCCACTTTTGGAAAAACGTGTACATTAGCCGAACCCGGACATAAAAGTCGCGAAACCCATCAACTTCAGATCAATCTGTCTGTCGTAACCTCAAAATTTGATTCATATCCAATCGCTCATTTTGTCCACCCCGGGAGTTTTCATTCTATCACGACAATCCCCCATTTGTTAATCCGCCTC
>JAPKXR010000165.1 GCA_026394715.1 Methanomicrobiales archaeon
TCATTAGTGTCTTTTTCAGACACCGTAACACACACGGACGCTTTTACATATTGATAAGCGAAAAAGAAATTGTCCAGTCCCAAAAGCATTTCTCATAGATCTTATCGTGAGAAACCTTAAACGCTTCATGATTTATCCTTAAAGAACCAACCTTTTTATTAGCGAACGTGTTAATCGAGCACCTCATTTACTCAGCAGCCCTCGCAGTCATTGTCGGGATGATCTACGTTTCCCTTACGGGAAGAGGCCCGTCATGGATCATCATAGCGGTGGCATTTATTCCGGATATCGATTTTGGTTTAGACCAGTTAAGTAAAATTCCCGGCATTACTTTATCATTCACGGTCCGGCATGGCAACTTCCACAATATCATGGCTCTGGTTTTTTCTCCCTTGTTATTGCTGCGGCTGCATCTGCCATCCGGATACGGACTTCGGATGCCTTCATCTGCGCTGCAATCGGGATTGGATCTCACTTATACGAAGATGCGATAGTTTTTAATCTGGCATATGCATTCTTCTGGCCAATCACAGAATAGCGTTTTGGATTAGGGATTCTATCTGAAACGCCAAATGATCTGATAATCGCAAACAGTGAAGAACCTTTAAAAAAAGTTCCCGATATATTTTTCCTGTATCGCAAGAGAGTATATTGAAGTATTTTAATCCGGAGTCTTTTATGACTTCAAAAAAAATTCTCAATAAAACCGTCTGCGTAGTCGGTCTCGGTTACGTGGGTCTTCCCCTTGCCGAAGCTTTTGCAGAACACCTACGGACGATTGGGTACCGTAGAGATATAAAGAAAGTCAATGAACTGAACAAAACCCCGGGTAATAAGATCGAAGCAACCACAGATCCCGCCATGATCAAAAAGGCGGATTTTGTCATCATTGCTGTCCCGACACCAGTAACAAAGGCAAAAGACCCGGACATGGAGCCGGTTATCTCCGCATCAGAAACGGTGGGCAAAAACTTAAAGAAAGGCGCCATCGTGGTCCTGGAGTCCACGTTCTATCCCGGGGTGACAGAAGAGATCATGGGACCAATCCTCGAGCAGGAGTCCGGCATGAAATGCGGCAGGGACTTTTTATCGGGTATTCGCCGGAACGCCCCAATCCCGGGGACGAGGAAAACACCCTTCCCACTATTTACAAGATTGTTTCCGGCATGGAAAAGCAGACATTAGACACATTGTCTGAATTATACGGGCTGGTGACCAACGTCTACCAGGCCCCTGATGTCAAAACCGCCGAGGCTGCCACGGGTCATTCTAAAATGTCCAGCGTGACCTCAACATTGCCCTGATGAATGAACTTTCCCGGGATCTTTGCCCGGCTCGGCATCAGCACGGATGAAGTGCTCAAGGCAGCCGGCACCAAGTGGAATTTTCACCAGTACCGCCTCTGGCTTGTGGGCGGTCTACTCGCATCCCGGTCGACCCGTACTACCTCGTGAAGATTCGCAAAGGAAGTCGGCTACCACCCCCAGGTGATCCTTGGCGGACGTTCCATCAATGATGGCATGCCGAAATACGTTGCGGAAATGGCAGTCAAGGGGTTGAACAAGGTTGGGAAGGTCAAAGTGTTCCA
>JAPKXR010000333.1 GCA_026394715.1 Methanomicrobiales archaeon
CTTCTGCACTTTTACCTGGCCGCTGAAGGGACGTCTTGTCGCCGATCGTCCCGAAAATATTACAGATTATTCAACTATTCACTGCGTCCTTAACGAACGATTTCTTTCGCCTTAAAATATAAACTCAATGATGGTTTAATCCCTCGTTATAATCTATTTAGTAATGGGACCTCAATTGAGTGTTAAACAATCAGACAAAGAATTACTAAAGCATTTAGAGGAGCAGATTGGATTTTTACAACGATCTGCCATTGCCTACGACAATGGGTTCATCGACGAAGCAAAACGAATGGCAACAACCATTCGTATATTGGTGCATGACACGCGTCAATCTACCTCGTTATTGACTACTTTGGGGAAAAAAGATATACAATTTTACAGCACTGCCTCAAATATCGATAATGGCAAATCAATGTCAACCCATCGATTGGTTGGTTTAAAACTATCAACGAATCAAGGTACATCAGAAGCCTCATATTATGCACCACTAGAAAATAGACCTCCATATATTAATGTAAATAAAAAAGTGGTCTTCCGACTCTGGTGGAATGAAATTATAATAATTGACAAAATGAGAAATGGATTCTCCCGAAAAGATCTGGTCCTTTCCGTAAGCAACAAAGATGGCGGAGCCCACATTGATCCGGAATTAGATGATAACTATGCAGCATTGACAAGATACAATTCATTAGGTTGGACCGCATCCGATTCAAAAGGGATTAATAGGAATCTGGACGGGGCAGAATTGGCAAATATTCGCCAAATCTGTCATGAAGTTTTAAAGTCGTTGAAGGATGAATTTCCAGATTTTTTTGCACCTGATATCAGTCAGAATATAACTAACGCTGATTCCGAAGTGATAATTAGTACTATACAGTTTAAAAGATCTACCTGATTCCATGAAGGGATTATATTTGCCAAATTTTTTGATAATGATTAATTACGTTGCCACCAACAATCCTATATCCTAAATCTGCTCGTCCTGTGATACTCCATGCAAGACCTCCCTGAATTCCTGACCCGGAAAAAGAAAATTGATGTGTTTCTTGCTGAACAGGGCTGGAATGTCCAGGACAGGTCGAAAGTTATCCTCGAAGTAGATACGAAACAGTCCAATTTTGTTGAAAAACGTTATGCAACCGTTTCCGAGACGCTGAAAAACGATCTTGAAAGTAAATATGCAGACTACCTTCTCCTTGATATGTATGGAGCGCCGCTTGCAATCATCGAGGCAAAAAGGACAACGAAGGACCCGATTCTTGGCCAGCGGCAGGCCGAGGAATATGCAAACGACATCAAGTCCCAGACGGGAAAGGATGTCTTTATTTTTCTCTCCAACGGGTACGAGATATTGTTCTGGGACCGCGAGCGGTACCCCCCAAGGCAGGTAAAGGGGTTCTATTCGAGGAAAGACCTTGAACGTCTCCGGTTCCAGATCGAAAGTGCGACAGAACAGAGCAACCTGGGCGTAAACCCTGAAATTGTGAACCGGCCGAGGAGTATCGAGTGTGTCAAGCGGGTTGTCGAACATCTGCATTCCGGTCAGCGGAAGGCACTCATTGTGATGGCCACTGGCACGGGAAAAACCCGGGTTGCCATGGGGATTATTGATATCCTGATGCGGGAAAAGCGGGCGCAGAAAGTCCTGTTTCTTGCCGACCGGCGGGCTCTCCGGAACCAGGCGAAGGACGACGGGTTCAAGCGGTTCTTTCCTCATGAAGCGTTTGAAGTGATCAGTGGTGGTACGTTTGACCGGAGCAAACGTCTCTACGTCTCAACGATCCAGACGTTCCAGGAGCTGTACCTGAAAAAGGACATGCAGGGGCAGTATATCATTTCCCCTGGCGAGTTCGATGTGGTCATCTCCGACGAGGCCCACCGGTCGATCTACAACAAGTGGAAGGACCTGTTCACCTA
>JAPKXR010000324.1 GCA_026394715.1 Methanomicrobiales archaeon
TGACCTGTATATACCGGGGCACCCATAACTACCGCATCATATCCATCAAGCGAGGAAACATCCTTCAAATGGGAGACCCTGGCATGCTGCCCCCCGGTTTCCAGTTCTTTCCCAATAGTCAACGCTATTTCCTCTGTTGACCCCTTCCTTGACGCATAGACAACCAGTACCTGCATAGACAATGTGGTACTACGCGGGAAAATTAAAAGGTGTCCATCGTGGAAAAAAGCGGATGATGGGGACCGCTTCACTTTTGGTTTTAGTATTTCCCGCTCCCCATCCCGAGGGTCTTCAGTACTGTTGCGGTTCCGGAGGATTCGGAAGGAGAAGTCGGGGAACTGGTATCGCCAAAACCACCAATAATGTTCACCACGCTCTGGCCCGACGGGACGATAATTTTCGTATTCTTTTCAAGGCAGGCCTGGGTCACTTCCAGTTGTTTTAAGATCTGTGCATTTTCTATGAAATACTTGTTCGCAGCCTCGTTTACAAGCCGGATTGACTCTGCCTTACCTTCCGCTTCCAGGATTGTTGCCTGCCTGATCCCTTCTGCCTGCTTGATCGCGGCACGCCGCTGGCCATCGGCGTTGGTCTCAGTTGCTGTTGCAAAATCAATTGCGGCAACTTTCTCGTTGAGTGCTTTTACCACCTTGTTCATCGTTTCCTGCACGTCGGCTGGCGGCTGGATCTCTTTTAATTCTGCACGGACAATGTCGATACCCCACAATGCCGTCTCTTTTTTAAGCGCTTCTGCGAGGTTATTATTGATGGTGTTTCGTTCACTGTTGGCAGTTTTTAAGGTCATGCCACCGATGATGTTACGGAGTGTGGTACGTGCGAGCGAGACAATCTGGTACTCGTAGTTGAACACGTAATACTGGGATGCCTTCACATGCACCTCGTCTTCCTTCACTTTGAAGTAAATCTGTGCGTCGACGAAGGCATTCAGGTTATCACTGGTGATGATCTCCTGCCGATCTACATTGACGAGTTTTTCAGTGATATTCACCGAATACAGTTTCTGGATGCCGGGAATAATCCAGTACAGGCCTGGCCCGCCATACCGCTGGTACTTACCGAGGAACTCGATAAGGATCCGGTGGGTAGGTCGCACAATTCTTACGCCAATAAGGATATATCCTGCGATCAGGCCCGCAATTACCGCCCACAACAATGAAAATGTTGTGACATACACAAGGATTGCCACTACAATTGCACCGGTAATGGCCATCGCGCTGTTGCCAGTCAGAGTTTCATTCGCCATTGATTATCATTCCAATTATCTGACATCATAGTATACTAACTTCCCCTGACACTAGTTACAACTTGAATGTGAATTACTCACAAAAAAGCACCCGGATTGTAGTGCTGATCTATGGTCCCAGCACCATTCATCCGGTGCTATCCACAGGGTTAAATCCCCCTGGTTCCTGAAGAAGATATTAAACAATTAGCAACAGACAAAAATGGAGATAGCATGAGAGAGTTGAACTATAAGAAGACAGGATTTATCGCATGCATCGTCATCGCATTTGTCCTGATTGTGGTGATACCGGTGTCCGCTGCAGGAAATGACACGCCCATCTATATGTCAGGACAGAACATGGATGCCATCAACGCCTATAACAACGGTTCCGATCTTGCTTCGCTGGGGAAATTCCAGGATGCCCTTGCCGAAACCGAAAAGGCGTTATCGATACAACCGAATTTTACGCTGGCACTGACCCAGAAAGCAGGAATACTGAATGTCATGGGAAAATACCAGGACGGCCTGAATGCCGCCAATGCAGCAATTGCCCAGAACCAGAATATCGCTGAGGCCTGGCTCAACCGGGCAGACGCCCTGGTGCACCTGGGGAATTACCAGGACGCGATAGATTCCGCGGACCGTGCCCTTGCGACCGACCCGACCCTTGAAGCCGCAAAGACCACGAAGTTGCTGGCGACAAAACTGCTCGGGAACCCTGCAACAGCCACACCTGTGCCAACAACAAAAGCCCCGGTATCACTGGTACCGGTAACCGGAGCACTTTTGGTTTCAGGGATGCTTATCATCCTCCGCGAACGGCAGAAATAAAGAAAGGCAACGGATGTATGGGTCATTTTAGGCATTCAACAATTTTTTACACGCTGTAACACATCGGGTACAGAAGATGTACACCGGGCATTAGATCGCCGGTGATCTGGGTGTAATCCCGGCCCTACCAGGATTTATAATACCATAATCAAGATAATAAAAACAAAAAACAACCAGGGATTAATCAGGCGCCTGCCAGTCCAAGTTCATAGAGTATCGCATCGCCAAATTCCTTTGTACCAACAGATCCTCCAAGGTCGCGGGTCTTTATCCCCCTTGAAAATACCGTCTGAATCGCACATTCGATCGCATCCGACCCTGGAATATCCCCTGCATGCCGGAGCAGGAGCGCTGCACTCCGCAATGCTGCAACAGGGTTAGCCACATTCCGACCCGCGATATCAGGAGCACTCCCGTGGACCGGTTCAAAAAATGCATGGTGTTCTCCGATGTTGGCACTGGGCAGCATACCAAGGCCGCCAACGAGATACGCAGCAACATCCGACAGGATGTCCCCGAACATGTTCGTGGTCACGATAACATGGTACGATGCCGGGTGGAGAAGCACATCCAGGCACAATGCGTCAATCAACCGGTCATTGCAATTTACCCCGGCAACCGACGCTTCGTGGAGGCATATGTCCCTGAAGAATACATCCGATTTCATCACGTTGGCTTTGTGGCCGATAGTCAGGGTCCTGTTCCCCGCAAGGTTGCAGGCAAACCGGGCGATACGCTCACATTCGTGGCGGGTCAGGAGCCGGAGCGTGGTCGCCCTGTCCACCCCCACCTCTTCGATCCCCGAGTAAAGACCTTCGATGTTCTCCCGCACGATGGTGATGTCAAACCCGTCACCCTTCACCGGCCGTACATTGGCAAAGAGGTCGAGATCTTTCCGTATCCGGAGCAGCACGCTGCGGTAATCGGGAACAGAAGGTGTTGTTATTGCACCAAACAGGATGGCATCTGCCGATTTGAGCAATGCAAAGTCATCATCTCCCATCGCCTCGCCCGTCCGCTCCCACCGCTCGTACCCGACTTCCACCGGGAATAATTCATACTCAGGGTGCAGCAGGCATAGCACATCCCTTGCAACGGGTATTACTTCCTTCCCGATGCCGTCCCCGCATACGATCGCAACACTTCTGACGTTCGCCATTATTTTGCTCTCCATCCGGTTACAAGATCGTCAATGGCCTTAAGGATATCACGCGGCGTTGCACCCCAGTGGACCACCGCCCCATATTTCCCGTTGTACATCCCAATCCCACCACGTTCCTTCTGGCAGCACCGGGTGATGAAGGGTTCCTCCCTGACGGTGCCGATGGGACAGATGTCGATCAGGGTAAAATCATCCCCGTAACATTCCCTGAATATTCCGGAACTTGCCCTGCAGCCTGCAATCGTTTCACCACCAACCATCGGGTCTGCATCAAGAGTCCTTGGGAAACCTGCCGCCCTGCAGGGGTGGATATCGGCACCCGTCTGCGAAATATCAGCCAGGTGGTGCACGAACCGGATATCAAGTTCCCCGAACAGGCCAGTCGCCTCGAGCTCGCTGATCCTGGCCGACAGTGCGGGAAGCGGGGGCCTCACATCATAGACATGCACCGTTAACAATGCCGAAAGGTCGGGGTCAAGGACAAATGTCATATGTTCGTCCAGGCCCGAAAAAATAGTGCAGCGACGGCCGGATTCTATTGCCAGCAGGATGAGCCCCGCGCGGTTGGTGATGTTTACCCGATCCGGGTACCAGCTGACATCAGCTCCGGACACCAGCACTTCTTCAGAGGAAACCTTCCTCATCAGCCCGGTATCATCCGGGTCTGTCCTCACCCGAATGATCTCATGGCCGGTGCAGGTCTTATGCACGAGGTACTGCGAGAGAAAATACACGCGTTTCCCACACGGCTCCGTATCTGCATAGCCGACCACCTTACA
>JAPKXR010000012.1 GCA_026394715.1 Methanomicrobiales archaeon
CTTCCGATCTCCGGAAACGGGATTTTATTTATCGGCAGGATACGGTGCATGGACTTCCCGCATTCTTCTGCGTATCGGACCGGGCGCCAATTAATCGGGAAGGGATCTGGCTTGTGGAGTCAAAACCGTATGCTCCAGTCGTGAAAAAGGGACAGGTATTTTCGTTTGTCCTGCGGGCAAATCCCATCAGGGCAAAACGCGATGATGAACACAAACAACACCGTCACGATGTTGTAATGGAGGTAAAGAACCGTCTCAAGGAAAAACCGGGAGTGCTACCGCGGGAAGCAGATATCGTGCAACAGGCAGGTTTTGTCTGGCTGGCGCAAAAAGGCGATGCAAACGGCTTTTCCATCCGTGCCGAAGATATACGGGCAGACGGGTATCTCCAGCACCGGTTCAAAAATACTAGGGGAGATCATGAGATCAGGATCAGCACCCTCGATTTTACCGGACTTCTCATGGTTACCGATCCTGATCAGTTTGTCCAAGCGCTCTTTACCGGAATCGGACCTGCGAAAGGATTTGGATGCGGGATGATGATGATCAAAAGGGCATAAAGAGTTCCCCCTATGTATGCGTGGAGGCGAACCGAAAAAAGCAATAGAACGCAGAAACTATCAGTTAAGTACCCCATATCCGGGGCATGAACCGATGATCGCCAAAGTCCCCGAACCTGGCATACCGAGTTCCCCGCATCCGTGGGGATGAACCGAGAGAAGTATAAAGGGGATAAGGCGCGAGAGTTAAATTCCCCATATCCGTGGGGATGAATCGTATATGAACCAGACCTCCGGGTTACCAGTAAAAGAATTTCGGATCTGATGCGTTGGCGGTTGAATGGAGAATTTTAACAAGGTGAACGATTGGTCACACCCATAAACTTAACAGCACCCTTTTTTATACAGAGCGCACCGGAAAATATAAAATTTTTTAAGTAGGAATATCAGCTCGTAATACTTTTTTAAGATTTGTTAATACTGCGTAAAACAATGAATCCTCATATATATGTAATATTTGAACATTGCTTCGTTATTCGTTACTATTTTTAGAGTTATATAGTAGTATTTTTCGAGATAAAATCGGAATGCTTATATTGCGAAATTGGTTATTATTCAATGTCCCAATTTAGGGGACGTGCAATAGTGACCTTCATTGATTACCAGTGTTTCTGTTAGTACACACTGTCGTTCAGCGCACGTACTGTATAGCGGTTAAATAACAATTTGGAGGAAATTACATGGCAAAATACAAAGACGCAGTAGACCTCTATGATGATGAGGGCAAGCTCTTAAAGAGCAACGTCACCATCGACAAGGTCAGCCCGCTGGTCAACAAGGGCACAGCCGGGATCATCGACCTGACGAAGAGAACCGTTGCGGTTAACTTCGCAGGTATCGAAGAGGCATTAAAGACCGGTAAGATGGGTGGCAAGTCCAACCAGATCCTCGGTCGCAGCATGAGCTGCAGCGTAGTCAAGGACTGTGACGCACTCTCGGCAAAGATCAAGGACATGGTCCAGGTCACCGAAGGCGATAACACCAAGATCACGAAAGTCGGCGGCGGCAAGATGATCCTTGTCGAGGTCCCGACTGCACGTATGGATGCCGCAGCAACCTACGATGCGGCATCAACCGCAGTTGCAGCAGCCACCACCTATGCACTGGTTGACCAGTAC
>JAPKXR010000383.1 GCA_026394715.1 Methanomicrobiales archaeon
CGTTCGGAAAATGGAGATCGAAGTGGAAAAACAGAAACTCGATCTCCTTGCAAAAGACCTGAACACACGGGCGAAGGAACACCCCTTCACCAAGCTCAATGATGACCAGATCCAGTCAATCCGCACACTGGAGAACGAGAACGAGCTTATCGAACTGAACAACTATCACAAGGAGAAAATCGTCGAGGCAAGGCTCCGGAAACTTGAAAACCTCATACGGGAATCAAAACTCGTACGGATGATTCTGAAGCTGGACCTCGAAGAGAAGAAGGTGAGATAATGTCTGAATTTGCAAAGGGAACGGTAGAGGCGAAGCAATCATTCTGGAGCAACCTGCCGGATGTAAAGGGGTACATGGACCAGAAACTGCCGACCATGGACAAGTCACTGGACACGTACTTTGACAAGAACATGGAGGCCATTATCGAGGAATGGGGCCTCCTGGTGGCAAATGATCTGACAGATCTTGAACGACGCATTAATACGGTCACTGCGGAGATCAACCAGCTGTACGACCAAAAGGATATCATGAGCAACCGGGTGACAAAGCTGGATGCCACGATTTCGAAACTGGAGGGCAGGTAGATGATTGACAAGTACATGAACAAGTACCTGGACCGCCGGATGAAATATCTCATCGAGGAATGGCAGGTTGCCACAAAAAATGACGTTGCAGATTTTTCAGGCAGGTTAAATGCACTTTCTGCGGAAGCCGCCAAACTTGCCACCTTCGAGAAAAACGCCGATGCCAAACTATCCGCCCTTGAAGCACGTGCAACATTACTTGAGGTGAAGAAAAGATGACGCCGCTTGAAATTATCCTAGCAATCCTGGTGATTGTCGTCATCGTCATCACTATTTACTTCTTCTTCAAGGGTAAGCAGGGGAAGATCTCCCTGGCCCGGCCGGTTGAGAGCAGGGTCGATGAATATCTTGACCGCAGGTTCGAAGCGATGGTGACCGAATGGGCTCTCGTACGGACCCCGGCAGTCAAGCGCTTCAAAGAACAGCATGGGCCGGTGCTGGACCAGGATGAGGCAAAAGTATCAGAACTGCAGGGTTTCGAGAAAGAGATAAACAACACCCTGTCAAGGATGGAAGACCGGCTTGACAATCTGGAAAAAGAGCTCTCGAAGACCGGGGCCAACTAATGGCACAGTCACCATTAGCTCCTGACTATTTTTTAATGAGGATGTAATGAAAGCGATTTGCAGGTTATTACTCATTTTATTAATCGGTATTGTCCTGTGGGGTTTTACATCGGCGGAGACCATTTCAAATAACACAGGGTCACTCCAGATTTCCTCTTCCCCGTCAGGTGCTGAAATCTACCTGGATATGACGTATAAGGGTGTCACCGCGGAATCAGGGGGTTTTATCAATATTACCAACCTGAACCCCCATGAATATGGCCTGGTCCTCAAAAAAACCAGTTACCTGGATTACATTTCAACCGTGAAGATTGTTTCCGGACAGACGGTAAAGGTTTCCGCGAACCTTCAGACCGCGAATGCTACTTCCACGGCAAATCCGGCAAATCCGATGGTAACGGTTGCGCTGGTAGTTGTTTTTCTCCTGATAATTATTGGATTTGTTGCCCTGATGGTAAGGAAACGCAGGAGATCTAATAAGCCTGAAAAGATAGAACTTGATTAATTATCCTATTTTTTTTTTTAACAACGGTAGGTTAGTCGTTTTTATTCTGTTTAGCCTGCCATTCATCAAGGATTGTCGCAATGGTATCGGTCGCTTCGAGGTGCCCGAATTTTTCCACAAGACCTGCTTTTCTGAGAAGGTCCCGTACCTGTCCTGTCGTGTTTGCAAGTCGTAACTGGATACCCCCTTCGGAAAGGTCCATGATCAGGTCCCGGATCATGTCTGCCGCTGTCACATCCAGGAGAGGAGACGAATAGAGGTCGAGAATCACCAGGTTCACTGCGGGGACCTGCTCCTCGATATGCTTGTTGAGTTGTTCCTTCACCTTGGCTGCGTTCGCAAACAGCATCGGGGAGTCAACCCTGAAAATAAGGACCCCCGGGACCTGGAGGGCTTCGAACAGTTGCCGGATATATATGCCTCATGAACCTCATCGGACATGTGGAAGTCGCTGTCCGGATACAGGTCCTCCTTGCGCAGGTAGAAACAATAACTGCAGGCCAGGTTACAGCGGGACCCTGCGGGTTTTGCCATAAGGTGGAATGCGGGAATCCG
>JAPKXR010000370.1 GCA_026394715.1 Methanomicrobiales archaeon
GAGTTTTAGTTGAACAAATCAGGTTAATAATGAATTGATACCTGACGAATGGCCGATCTTCCAGGACATTGGTATAAATGAATACAAGCTGTAAGAACGAAATATATGCCGCAACTTGCATTCCGTGTTTCAACTGCTCAAATTACAATGGTGGAATTTTGTAGGAAATTGTCTTCGAAATTATTTGAACTTCTGATCACTGACCACCAACAGGGATGCAAAAATTCGGGGTTGTACAGCGTGAATATCTTCTGGTACCTTCATTCGTTGCTTGAGGATGAGACGGGGAAACCTCATGGGGTATCAAGGACCCTGATCCCCACAATAAGGTCCCCTTTTTCCTGGCTGATGTATTCGATCGTGCAGGGTTTTCTCATGCTTTCAGAAACCATGCAGGCAAATAATGAACACACCGGGCATGGATTAATGCGGCAGCAGACCGGGGCTGAAGATGCGCTAATTTCTTTACAGCAATCAATATAACGGAAATCCTTGAGGACGATGGTCAGGAGTGATTCTTTGAACGTCACGGTAGCCAGCCGGGTAAACTGGTAGACATCTTCACTTACTTCTTTTATTCCCGTAGTAAGGTGTCCGATGTCCTGGACCGGGCTCCAGTCATAGCGTTGCTGGAGTTCTTTAAGGAGGGGATAGCCGGAGGGAATAATCGTCATGCCCCACGGTGCGGATACGGAAAAACTGGAATCCCGACTGTCCGGCGGGAGGGAAAATACCCCTACCGGGTTGAACTGCATCGGGGTGGTCCCTTCCCCGGCAGATGGGATCAGATGCGCGGTACCTTTCAGACCGAGGTCCCCGGTAATCCTGCAGATATTGATCGATGCCTGTACCGGGAGTAGACTCACCAGTCGTGGATTTATACGCTCGCCTCCTGAAATTGCAAACATCACTACACCAAGCAGGAAGCAGCCTACCCCTGAAACGATGAGTGCGGCGGTGGAAAGGTCACCCCTGTGCGTGATAAATGACATACTGATAAGGACTGCAGCAGCAATGAAGAGCAACAACCCATTCACAATCTGGATATCTAAGTTTCGCCATTTCATCAGGTATCGCCCCGGTACTTTCTTATTAATAACCTGTTCCTGAAGAGTGCGAGCGCGGACCCTGCTAATGCAATGAATAACGCGATACCTGCAAGGCCCGTGACCCCACCGATAAACGGTGAAACAATCGCCGCTGACACGATAACCAGCACGAGAATGGTAACGACAGCCAGATCTTTCCCGTTCCAGTACTGGCAACAGTCCAGAAAAAGCAGGCTGAGAGTAGTGACTAATGTAATGCCACCAGCGGGTAGAGACAGTTCACCCGTTGTTACTACCAGGGGTAGCGCCGCAATAAATGTATAAAATCCCCAATCATCACGGTCCCTTACCAGCAGACCTACGACAAGCATCAACCCTAACGTGGGGAGCACAAGGACCTCCTTTGTCATCATCAGGGATACGAGTGCCTCAACAATGATAAGGGTAATAATCCCAGTCCGAATCAATTTCCGTTTCATCAAAACACCTTCACCTTATCAGCCCCGGACAGCATGCACAATCGCATAAAATCCGGTACCCCAGAGTCCGCCGGGACATGGAGTTGTACAGTACCGTGATCGTGGTGGACCTGTTCGATCAGGTACCTGATATGACTCATATCGCCGATATAGAGTGTGAAAATAATGACCGTTTCATGAGGCCACATCCTGAGCAAACGCGAGATCTCTCCATGAAACGGAGGGACCCCTGATGGGTCTTTCTGGGAGGAGGAGACAATTGAACCGATTTTGGCGAGGTAATCATGCGTATCCTGGTTGTCCCTGGCCACACCCACCATCCTTGAAATTTCTCCGTTTAATGAGCGCAGGGCCCCTTTCGTCTGGAAACGATAATATGTCTGTGGCCGTTTAAACGGGAAGGCGCTGGTATAGAGAACGGAGATTGCCTGTTCGATGCCCACCCCATGCCCGGATACCGTAAGAATATTCGGCCCGGAGATCAGCACAAGCGAAGTTTTCCGATATTTTTTCCAGGCTTCCCTGACGGCCCCGGAAACCGACTGGACCATTGAATGAAAATCAATGGGCACCGCATTTTCTACCTGTTCGGGAAGGTCGAGGATGATCAGGGGGCTCGTCCCGCCGAGACCCATATATTCCCTGACCATCGGCTTATCATATTTTGCAGTCATTTTCCAGTCAATATTTTTTGTGTCTTCGCCCGGTTCATATTCACGAATACCGCTTATTTGCAGCCCTGATAAATTACGTATCCGCTCGATCTCTTCCTCTCCGTATTCATATGGCTCCACACCAAGTTTGTAACTTCCAGTGGGGTATACCTTCAATACAGGTCCGTTGAAGTGGTCATTTTGGAGGTTGAGTTCATCATGGAAAAACCGGTCGGAAAGTCGGACAAAGAGGCCGGGAAATGACCGTGTCCCATGCACCATGGGAGTTGCAGTGTATGCCAGTTCAACCTGTTCCGTTCTGTCTCCGGTCACACAATATTCCAGGTCACCCTTCCGGATTACCATCGTAGGGGAGACTAATTCCTTTACTACAGCCTGGAAACCACCAGGTACAGAAATCAGGACGGATAATCTGACTTCAACAGATGAACCAACCCTGATATATTTTGCCGGGACCGCGCGGTGGCATACAATCCCTGCCAGGACTTGTTTCGTGCTCTGCTGGAAGGAAAAAAGTCTCCATTGTACCACGAGCAGTACTGCAAACGCCGAGATAATCGTGATGGCTGAATTAAAAAATATCGCAAACCATACGAGGATGAGACCTACAATGATAATTCCTTTACAGAGGTATGTCGGCCCCATCCACTACGGCACCCCGGTGGTGTCAAGGATCTCCCTGATCACCTGCATTGAGGTAATATTCGCGATGTTTGCCTCTCGTGATAAGATAAAACGGTGGTTGAGGATTATCGGGGCCAGTCGCTTGATGTCATCAGGAATCACAAAGGTCCTCCCGTTCAACGCAGCAAGAGCTTTTGCCCCCCTTACAAACGCGAGTGATGCACGGCTTGATGCACCAAGATGGATATCACTATGGCTGCGGGTTGCAAGTATGATATCCCTGATATACCGTTTGACCTGGTCACCCAGGTACACGTGATTTATCC
>JAPKXR010000119.1 GCA_026394715.1 Methanomicrobiales archaeon
TGCAGGTACCGCAGCAAAGATACGATAAATGTATTGGATTACTGTTATCGTTTACAAATGAGAAGAAAGTAACATGAAAAATAAGGAAAAATACCCTTCACTAAAAATCCAAAACATGGTCATGACCGGAAGAATCGCTGATTCTTTGGACATCCAGTATATTGCAGACAAACTTGACGGCTGTACTTACACCAAAAAAAAGTTCCCCGGTGCAGTTTATCACATGAAAGAGCCGAAAATTGTGGCATTGCTTTTTAATTCTGGAAAAATTGTGCTTACGGGTATTACCTGCAAGGACGATTTCCAAAAAGGTCTTAAGGTCCTCACCAGTCAGTTAAACGGTCTGGGGGTCAGGACTTTGGCTGTGCCCGATATTTCAGTCAAAAATATGGTCTGCTCGTACGACACCGGGTTAAAAATTAGCCTCGCTAGAGTGATTGCAACGTTCACGTATGAAAAAATTGAGTATGAGCCCGAACAATTTCCCGGGCTTGTTTTCCGGATTGCTGAGCCAAAAATCGTAATATTAATTTTTTCTTCCGGAAAGATCGTTCTCACCGGTGGAACGAATATCGAAGATGTAAAATCTGCAATTGATCAATTAATGAAAAAACTGACCCCCATCTGTTAATCCTGCCAGATTAATGTCCGACCCAAATAACCGGGAACTATAAACCTGATCCAATAGTACACATTTTTTGGGCGGGAATACCATTTTTGTGATACCCAGGGGGACTATCGTACACTGCTTCGCACCGTGTACACCGCTGTTGACCGGGCACACGCAATGTATACGGTCCGTAAGGTCCGATCAGGACCCTGGTACCTGGTGTCCGTGGGAGTGGTACCTGATAACGAGGAGACGAATGCGGTGGACACAATATCAGTGATGGGGTCATTGTGGGGTAACCGGCCATCACTAACCGTCGTGCAGGGTACTAAAACTTCGGTGAAGAAATGACAACTCCTGCACAACTGAAACTACTAGGATTTTATACACGATAAATGGATCATATCGAGACAGGACCATTATCGCACATGCAGGGAACTCTGGCTTAAAGGACGGTATGAGGTGTATATGTGCGTAATCCCCCAGACGTCAGGGGGACCTTTCGCTGGTTTCATCCGATATTCTTTTTTATTTTCCGAAAATTGCCCGGGCTCCTTATGGAAGGCCAGCCACCGGTGATCTTATGGTAATGTTCCTCACTGATAAATTCCTCATCGGTTACCCGGGACGCGTTAGTGATACCAGGAACATATTGTTCCGCTGTTTTCATCTCATTATCGTTCATGCGACCAAAACCAGACAGGCCTGCCAGACCGATAAGGCGGTCATGGACCTCGATTGGCGTGATCAGTGAATATCCCGCTGAGCGCCACATCGACCACGAGTAGGTATAGTAGTACCAGGTCCCAAACCTGGCTTTATGGGCGTATATGTCGGTGCCGGCTCTGGCGTGTCTGTCCCCGGTGTTTGCCGTTTTTCTCGGTGCCTTGTAGAGCAAAACATCGCTATCAGTGCTGACAACAACGTTCTCGCCATCAGGCGTCTGCAAAATTGTCATGTTCTTGCTCCCACATCGTTACGGCTCATGGATGTCTCCGTCTTTCCAGGTTCGTCGTATTCCGGTTAATCGTGCTCCTTTGCCCCGGGCTCACGGTGCATCTCATCCACCTGCTTCCCTGCCGGTGATGTCATGGATGATTGAGAAGAGGACTGTCTTTCCACCCATCGTAACCGGAGAGGAATGCACTTCCACGGTTCGGACATCGCCGTTATGAAGCCGGTGCTGTGAGGTGAACGAGGTGGTCCCGCCCTGTGCAACCTTTGCCCGCATCGCTGCAAGCTCTTCTGGAGGCAGGGTGTTGATTTCATCAATAAATTGTGCACAGAGCTCTTTTTTAGACCTGCCGTAGAAGCGTTCCGCTGCCGGGTTTGCGTCGATGATTTTTCCGCCTTCCGGTTCGATCATGAGCATAACAGAATCATGACTGTCGAATATTACGTGGAAGTTCCACTCACTCTTCCGCAGTGCTTCTTCCGCTAGTTTGTGGTCGGTGATGTCCATGTGTACCGATACCCATACCTGCCCGTACTGTGGATGATCAAATGTTGATATGGAAGCATGGCCCGGGAACGTTGTCCCATCCTTCCTGATATTAAGCACATCTCCGCTCCATACACCCGTCTGCATGAGATTACGGATAATCTCGTTTGCGATGGTTTCGGGGCTCCTGCCGTCCGGAGCATTGACCGTGCTGATATGTCTGCCGGTAAGCTCACCCGGGTCGTAACCATACAGGCATTCGAAACGTGGGTTTGCATATACAATTTTCTCGTCACTGACCCGGACCATGACCACACCTTCTGCCATGTTCTGCACGATCATCCCATGAAGTTCCAGCGCCTTCTCTGCCAGTTTGCGGTCGGTGATGTCAACCCCCTGGGCGATGGTAGAGATTATCCTGCCTTCCATATCCCTGATGTTAGCCGAATTCCAAAGCACCGTCCGGGTACTGCCATCCTTTATAAGGATCGGGATCTCGACGGCCTCCCAGCGTTCCCCACCCAGGGTCTTTTTTATCTGGAGAAGTGATCTTTTCCTGCTATCTTCCGGGAACAGGATATGAAGCTGCTGTCCGATAACTTCCTGCTCAGATCTGAATGTCAGGTCCTCGAAGGCACGGTTGAACCGGGTGATCACAAATTCAGGGTCCCATACAATAATCGGGGCATTGGCATAATCAAACAGGTTGTTAAGATATTCATTGGTCTCCCGGAGAGCCTCTTCCGCCTGTTTGCGCCCGGTAATGTCTTTTGCAAAACAGCAGCAGTACTGTTTGTCTTTGAACTCAAGGTAATTAAGGACCATTTCGACAGGGACTTCGATCCCCTTTCGTGTCATCATTACGGACTCTAACGTGTAATTCCTGTCCAGTTTTATTGTCTCCCAGATCTCATCCCACGGAAATGAGAACGCCCCCCCAATGAGGTCCTGAATTTTTTTCGTACTCATATCGCGGTACCGGTAACCCAGCACCTCCTGAGTTTCCCGGTTCATGTACACAAACCGGCCTTCGTGATTGATCCACGTGATCATGTACGAGGCTTTATCCATCGCAAACTGGGTAAACTGGAGATGAAAATGAGTTTTCTCATGGCTGGCGATCTCATCATAGATCTGGCGGTTAAAGTCCTGGAACTCAGCCTCGCGCTTCCGTACCAGGCCCGCCAGCTCTTCTGCCCCGTTCCTGGCCTGTTCTTCGATTTTTTTAATTTCGGTGATGTCACTACCGGTA
This sequence comes from Methanomicrobiales archaeon, assembly GCA_026394715.1. GTDB lineage: Archaea > Halobacteriota > Methanomicrobia > Methanomicrobiales > Methanospirillaceae > CAIKOD01. Next base: position 3,304 of record JAPKXR010000119.1, read on the forward strand.
CCCATGTACTCTTCGGGCTGCTCATGCAAGTCAAGTAACATCCTGAATTTCCACCGCTGCCAGCGGGAATCCCCCCGGGATGTGACCACTTTGAACTCCAGTGATGCAACCGGATGGGCGGAGTCCAGCGAAAATAAGCATTTTTTGATCTTTTTGTATTCGCTTTCAGGAACCGTTGGCCGCCACCGATGACCGATAAGATCGGCTTTGGCTTTGTGCAGAAGGTCACTGTAAGGCCGGTTGACATAGGTGAGCGTACCGTCCGGTGTGAACCTGCAGATATATTCTGTCATGTCCAGTTCGCTCAGCAAATCATCTCTGTCGTCATCGGTGCGGTTAAAATACGCGGGACCTGCCGAAATGTCGGCAATGAGGGCAACACCCGAGTCCCCGCTCTCGAAAAAGACCGGTTGAATGGTAATCGTGCATGGCTGGGAACGATCGGCGAGCACCAGTTCCGCAGAAATCCTGCTCTCTTTACCTTTCAGGCCGTCCCGAATTAACCGGGGCAATTCAGGGTGTGATCCAACGAAACAAGGCAGTTGTCCGGTAGTTTTCCCGATGAGATCCTGCGTTGTAACCTGCAGGAGTTCCCGAAAGGTCTCATTCATATCAACAACAGTCTCCCCTCTGCCAAATACGATGATCCCGTTATTTGAGAGTTTCAGTACCGCATCAATCGGTAATTTATTTGCAAGCCAATAGATTTTGGCAGGCCCGATCTGCTTTAAATTGACCCGGCCCTGCATCCGGAGCAGTTTTAAGTTATTTGCAACAGCATTGCGATTCATCCCAAGCAGTTCCGAAATACTTATTATCGTTAGTCCTTCCGGATTTTCTGCTAATAACGCACGAATACAGGAAATTTCGTCAGGGATTCTTTTTTCTGCCATTACTACAGGTATTATCCGCTGAATAATGTTTAACTTTTGTATGCGCAATGCGTTTGCGACAAGCGTATGTGTGTCTTTATCGCTACCTGGGTCAATTCATCATTGCACACACCGTATGCGATGGCAAACTTTGGAAATGATCACCAAGGCAACTCAATTGCATGGTCCCATCGTTCGAAAATAAGGTAGGGAGTCATGAAAAAGGTCAGCAAAATTCCGATAAATGCTCCGCCTGTAGCTGGAGCTGGTACTGACACAGGGGGGGAGGATATCTCTCCCAGGACAT
>JAPKXR010000184.1 GCA_026394715.1 Methanomicrobiales archaeon
GCAAATTTAAGTGAAAAATTCCGTTCAGACAGTGACAGGATGGAATACAGGTCAAGTGAAAGGTCGATGTCCTTAATGCTGTGCTTCATCCGGTTCTGGGAAAGGGTCACCTGGTAGACGTTGCGCTCCTCACCGAGTTCACGGCCGTATTCTGAATACCCGATCCCGATTACCGCATCTGCATACTCTTTCTGGGGGGCAATATAGCGTTCATAGTCCGGTTTCCGCTCCTCGATCTGCCTCTTCACCTCGGCAGCTGAGTACCCGCGTTTATCGATGTCCCGTTTTACCTTCCAGTCATACTTGACTTCCGGTTCAGGGTCAACAAACAGCATAAAGTCGAGGTTGTTACGGAGTCCGGGTGTAAAAAACGTGTGCAGGCCTTCCAGGATCAGGATCTTTTTTGGGGAGAAGGTAATGGCCGGGTCGAATGTCCCCGTCTCATGGTTGTATACCGGTTTTTCTACCGGCACGCCCTTTTTCAGCAGGGCAAGGTCCTGTTCGAGCTGGTCAATACGGTTTGCATCCGGGTCAAGGGCTGTGATCCCCCGTTTTGTTCGCCCTTCCCGGTCATACCGGTGGTAATCATCGAGCGTGATGGTGGAGACGAGGTCACTGCCAAAAATACTCCGTACCCCGTGCGTGAAGGTACTTTTCCCCGAACCGCTGTCCCCTGCAACGCCGAGGGTAAAGATATAGGGGGATGCGGCAATCGTTTCCTTTAAGTTCGGAGTTGGCACCTTCATTCACGCATCCTTCGTTTCCCGGGGCAGAAAAACCATCCTGCATGCCCGTGAGATCTCGGCGACACTCCATGCCTGCGATATACATCCGCCCGGGGAGTGGGGGTAATCACCGTCAAATATTTCAGAAATATACCCTGCTCCCGCCTCCCGGATATGTGAAAGCACCGGTGCAAGCATGGGGGCAATCTTCGAACGGTGCATCCCATTCCTGATAAGGGCTTCGGTAAACCACCCTGTCAGCCATGGCCAGACACACCCGTTATGGTAACTGCCATCCCCGTTGAAATGCCCGATGTACCGGGGATCATGGGGTGAAAGAGTACGCAACCCGTACGGTGTCAGGAGCGACTTTGACACCGTGGCAAGTGCTGCAGATGCCTGGTCACGGTCAACGAGACCTAATGCAAGGGCTATCACCTGGTTCGGCCGGATAGAGGGATCGACCGGGTCAATCCGGTCATAGAGGCAGAGCGAGTCCTCGTTCCAGAATTTTTTAAATGCCGACCGAGCAGATTCGACCGGGACCGGCGGCGTTATCCCAAGGGTTTCTGCCCAGGTAAGCGCATGGACCCACAATGCGTTGATCTCGACGGGTTTTCCCTCGCGGGGCGTGAAGGTGGTATCCATCCAGGTACTTCGCGGGGCGACCGAGATCAGACTATGATCAAGCTGTGCGACCGGGGAGGCAGGGTACTGAGCGAGGACCTCTGCAACGACCGGCACCATGGAAAGAATAAAACTATCATCCCCCCACCGGCGCTGGTACCGGCTCAGCGCATGAATAAACCAGAGTGACGCATCGCTCGTGTGGTAGTTATCGGGGAACCGGTTCGGGATCACCCCACCGGTCATTTTATCAGCAAGCCGGCGGAGGACCTGTTGTGCACCCTTTTTATTCCCCCGGTCGATCAGGAGACCGGTGACGCTGATGGCAGAATCACGCCCCCACGATTCGGTGAACCAGTGGTAACCGGCATAGATCTCATCACCGTGGCAGAAGGTGTCGGCTGCCCGGTCAAGCCATCCCTGGAAAGAATGCAATGCGGGCGTCTCTTTTTCAAGGACGATCGCCTGGTCCTCCCGGAAACACCGCAGGCTGACCTGGCCGTTGCTCACATGCCGGGAAAAGAATCCCGGTGAAATCAAATCTTCCACCGGCTCGTAACCACGTTCTCTTTCCCGTTCATACCAGACGTTCCAGTAGGTTTCCGGTCCCGGGGTAAAGGGGAAGTCCCCCTCAAGGACGGTACCGCACCACCGGACGCAGTTTCCATCATGCTCAAATTCAACGTGGGGGTTGCGGATGACCTGGTTTACGGAGCGGTTGGCGATGAGCGGCCTGATAAAGATGTCTGCCTCACCGGTGATATCATAGGTGATGGTGGGCCCGCCGTTGAACGTGATGGTTTTTTTAACAATTACATCATCGATCCAGAATACCCAGGACGGGGGGTACAGGCTGAACGAGTAACAGTTCCCGGGGCCGGAATCGTGCGGGGTCCCTTCGTACTGCAGTCCCGAAATCCAGACTCCGTTGACCTGTTCGTCAAGCGCAGAGAGATAAACGGTCCCCTTGTGGACCAGGAGACCATGGTATTTTCGTGTGTTGCCATAGACCGAGGAAGAGCAGTAGGACTGGTCCACCGCCATGAGGTACTCAAGTCCCCGGCCGGCACGAGGTGCCAGTATCTCCCTGCCATACCGAATCGTCATGTGCAGGTATCACGCACCTTGCACGTGCTCGTCCACTACTTCCTGGTAAATCTTGATGGTCCGGTCGGAGATGATGTCCCAGGTGAAATGATCAAGCACCCGTTGCCTGCCGTTTTTACCCATTTTCTCTGCAAGGTCCGGACTTTTTAAAATCTTGACCAGGTACTGTGCGATATCTGACGGGTCATGGGGGTTAACATGGTACCCGCAAATCCCCTCACCGGTTGCGATGATCTGTTCACGGAAACCACTTGTCCCCCGTGCACCGACAACCACAGGTTTCCCCATTGACATCGCTTCGGTACAGACGATACCAAACGGTTCGTACTTCGAGGGGAAGACGCACAGGTCACTTGCAGCATAGTAAAGGAGGCGCTCTTCTTCAGGCACCATCTTGAAATGCAACAATACGTTCGTGCCAAGGTGGAGGTCACGTACCATCTGGGAGAGCATCTGCTCCTGGTCACCAATCCCAAGCAGCACGAGTTTTGCATCCGGGACCTCTTTAAGGACCTCGGGCATCGCCAGGATGAGGGGGTCCGCCCCCTTGACCCACGTGAGCCGGCCGATAAAGAGGATCATCGGTGAGGAGCCTACCCCGATCTTTTCCCGGAACTCCTGCACCTGCTGCGGCGTAAACCGCGAGGGGTCATACTTTTCTGCATCAACCCCGTTGTGAATAACGCGGATCCTGGCTTCGGGGTACCCGAATCTTACCAGCTCATCCCTCATGGCATAGCTGACCGTCACAATCCGGTCGGCCGTCATCGCTGAAAGGCGTTCGATCTCCTTGATCGTCACCGAACCGGATGGATTTCTCCCCTGTTCGGTTGAATGGAAATGGAAGATAAATGGCACCTTGAGGTTTCTTTTGGCGATAATGCCCGCAAGGGCTGCGATCCAGTCATGGGACACCAGCAGGTCAAAGTGGCGGTGCTCGTTCTGGACGAGGTAATTGACCACCTTTGACGCGGAAAGCAGGTTGTACAGCAATGTCTCGGCAAAAAATTCCTGGCCGTTGAAGTCCCAGCTCTTCACCTCTGACGGGTTCACGATTGCAAGAATATCGGAAAATTCCATCAACCGGGGGCGATGGACTTCCACGCCGGCCCACGTATCGAACGTCGGGTCGTCACCGGTATTTCGTGAAAAAACTGAAACACTATGACCTTTTGCAATAAACTGGCGGGTGATCTCTGTTGCGTAGGTACCAAGCCCCCCGCGGAAAAACGGGGGGAATTCATCGACAAAATACGCTAGTTTCATGCGGACCCCCGCGAATATGAATCAGTCAGTTTTTCAACAATCGGGCCCCAGAGAAAGAATCGGTCTACCTTCTTCCTTCCCCTTTTTCCAAGGGCGCCAGCATTCCAGTCTTCATCAATTAACATGTTAATACCCCATGCAAGCGATCCTGCATCAACATTTACCTTCATTCCATCGACAAATGCATCGATGTTCTCGGATAGTCCACCGACATCACATGCGACAACCCCTTTTTCGGCACTCCATGCCTCGAGGAGCACCAGACCGAATGGTTCATTCCGGCTGGGAATTACCACGACATCGGCGGCATTCAGTAACCGGATATACTCACAGTCCGGGATGTACCCGACAAAATTAACGGGCAGGTTTTTTGCCTGTTCCTCGAGGGCCTGTCGCATGCCCCCGTCACCTGCCACGACGACCTGCGCATCCCACCGGCGACTGCACACCGTGTGGAGTGCCTCGATCAGCAGGTCAGGTCCTTTCTGGTAGACCAGCCGGCCGATAAAAAGCACAAGTGGTGCGTAGGGATGAATTCCATAGGATTTTTTCACTTCACCGGGATCAATCTCTGCCCGGAAATGACGTGGGTCCACCCCATTGGGGATCACCCTGCATTTATCTTTCGGTACGTTATACAACCACGCTATTTCGTTTTTTAAGGTGGCTGAAACAGTAATTACATTTTTTGCAATAAGTCCTCCATACCATTCCTTCCCTGAAATCTCCTTAAACTCCCACCAGTCCCCAAAATGGTTGCCGCTCCTCCCATATTCCGTTGAATGAAAAGTTAAGAAGGTATTCCGGTCCTGCAGGTGATGGAGCGCCTGGACCGGGTGCCAGTCATGAAAATGGAGGATATCAAACCGACCCTGCTGATCATAGTGCCTGAACTGGTCCACCATGGAGTTACTCATATTATTACAGTATTCTACAATATTTCCTCCGCCAGGCTGACAGTAGTGATAATACACACCATTGATAACCTGGTCCGGAAGACTCCCCCGGGTGAAGTAGTGTACCTCGTGGTCCTGTTTTACCAGCGTTTCCGCAAGGTTTGTCGCAGCGTTGGCAAGCCCGCCCACGCGTTCTGCATACATGGATTCCCAGCAGAAAAACGCTATTTTAAATTGCTCCATGCCTGTTCCCTCCGTTCACTTACAACTGTTATCAGTTCATGTCGTTCCGAAAGCCCGCTGATACGCTCCGCGAGTTTTGGCTCTTCAAGTACATCGGTAATCCAGGTAACGAAGTCACCGCGTTCCTGGTGGTAGCGTATCGACTCATTGGGCACGATAGAGAGCAGTTCCAGGAACTGGTCAAGGCTGTAGGCGACATAGCCGACGAAGCCGGTCGGTCCGGCAAAATGAAATGCCAGTTCAGGGGACAGGGCCCGTAACGTCTTCGCCGGCTTCTTGTTTTTCATTACCATGATATTTCGTGACTCGTAATCTGAAAGCACCCTCATATATGTTTTGAACGCCTCTTCTGCCTCGTGGTGACTAAAATGGGTATGCAATTCACCGCTCGATCCATACCGGGAGGCCATGGAGAAGAAATGATCACTGGTCTGAAGGTACCGCCATATCGGTAAATCGGCAGCATATGGACGGGCAGACTGGACCGCATGAAAGGCAGTCCGCGAACGTTCATTGCCCATCCACGCAGAGGTATCCTTTGCAAGATCTGCCCACGAAATAGTCTCGTGCACGTCAAGAGTCCCGACAGGAGTACGGTCCGCGACTACCTGTGACGGGAGGACCGTCTGCACATCATGGTTACGGAATTCCCCGGGGAGGTAACTTAAAAAGTCGAGTATCCCGGTTTCCTTCAGGAAATGCTCCCCGAACGTCTCGTAGCCCAGGAAGACGCTGATGATATCACCCGGTGAAGCTGCGACCCAGCGGGCATACGTATCGGCGGTAAGGGGGTACTGGTCCCACGTCCTGTTGGCAAACCGTAATGCAATATCATCAGATAACTTCGTGTTCCGGAGCAGGACCGGCAGGTCCTGGCAGGTGTAAAGATAATCCGGGCTGCGCTTTCCGAGGACCCGGTCCACTCCCTCGGTGAAGATCCCGGCAAACCCCATGTCCAGAATAATTTTTGCGACCTCATTATTGAAGGCGAACTCGGTATTTTCAAAGATGGCAGGACGAACGCTGAACAGGTCATGCACCAGGTCAGCATGCTGGCGGACCTGTTCCCTGAACTCTGTTTTATCAGAGAAACAGCTGGCAATGCTGTGGTAATAGGTCTGCCCGATCAGTTCGCAGTTGCGGTGGTCCGCGACCTGTTCGAATAACGAGAGGGTATCAGGGCTCCACCTCTGCAGCTGCTCAATGACAATTCCGGATAAGGAGAACGAACAGGAAAATCCTTCATCGAGTTTTTCAAGGATGAGCGTTGTTGCAGGGTTATAGCATTTTTCTGCAACCCGTAACAGAATTTTCTCATTCAGCCCGTTAAAATACAGGTGTGACAGGTCTTGTTTCTTTTCCTTCGGTACCGCTGAAAATTCCCTGTCCAACCGGTATGGCTGATGAACTTCAAACCCGATGCAAATGTCTGCCATCATTACTCCCCTCTGCATGGATGCAGTCCGCCGCGGATCGGTGACTATGATATGACGGTATTTTTAGCGGTACTACGGTGAAACGCAATGGAAATCAATGCATTCTTGGTACACAGAGGTTGTCCCAGGTACTACACCTAATGGTAGCGGCTCTCTTAACTCTTTCTAATGCAAGGCATTCCGATTAGGAAAATCAATATATAATTTGCGGTTGGAAAACCATTTGTATTTAAAAAAAAGATTCAGATTTTTTTCCATCAGGCGTAGTGTTTTTTTTTAAGATTACAACCCATGCAACATGAAAAATCAGGGTCAGAAACAATCTGCCGGATATGCGGTAGCCGGCAGGATGTTAATGTGACCCCAGGTTTTTTTTACATCCCACCAGGCGCAGCACGAGAGTCCGGGCAGGGAACGGACCAGGGACTTATTAATCGGGATCAGCACAGCCCTTCTGTCATGAACTGGTTGCAACAATGGACGGTTGTTTCGCAGCTGCATGGTCTCAGCCTTGGGAAAACCCGTTGTCCTGTTGCTATTCAAATGCCGGTTGGACCGTCCAACGGTCCCCTGGGGGGGTCACCGTGAAATGTGGGATGGCTGACCCGGGCAATCGACGCGATTTTAAAAAAAAGTCGAGCGGAATAGATAAAATAGTTTGAGGGTGATATGAAACCACTGAACAACCGCGGAGGAATGGTGTGGCAGACAACCCAAAAAATCAGTTCTCTCATGTGCCCCAGCGGATTTCCGGGCTTATCGATCTCGCGTATAATCTCTGGTGGAGCTGGAATCCTGCGGTAAAACTGGTATTTAAACAATTAAATCCCCAGGCATGGATTGACAGCATTCATAACCCGGTAAAAATGCTATCGGAGCTGCCCGAAGAGACCCTGGTTAGTGCTTCAAAAAACCCCCAGTATCTCCTTCATTATGATATTGTCATGTCCCGGTTCAGGCACGAACTCCAGCAGAAAAAGAGCTGGTTTTCTGAGAACTTCACGTTTGACCAGCACGTTTCCATTGCCTACCTCTCTGCCGAATACGGGCTGCAGCACTCGCTCCCGATTTATGCAGGAGGCCTCGGCTTCCTGTCAGGGGACCACTTAAAAGAGTGCAGTGACCTTGGTCTGCCACTGGTGGCTATCGGGTTCATGTATTCACAGGGATACCTCCACCAGGACATCGATTCCAACGGGTGGCAGGAGAATAAAACTGAAGTATTAGACCGTGAAGCGGCCCCGGTAACGAGGGTCATGTACGACCATGACACCCCGCTGGTTGCCAGGGTGCCGTTCATTGACCCGCCAATTTACATCGGCGTCTGGAAAGTTGAAGTGGGCAATATCCCCCTTTTCCTTCTTGACACAGATATCAAGGAGAACGATCCGAAAAACAGGGATATCTCCAACCGGCTCTATACCGGGGACCTGGAACAACGGCTCAAGCAGGAGATTGTGCTTGGCATCGGCGGGAGTTACATCCTGGACCTCCTTGGGATACGGCCGACCATCGTGCATCTCAACGAGGGGCACCCTGCATTCGCATTGCTTGAACGAATACGGGAAACTGTTGCAGACGGAGTGAATTTCGAAGAGGCGAATAAAAGAGTCAGGGAAACCACGGTTTTTACCACTCATACCCCGGTACCGGCAGGACATGACAGGTTCCCCCACTACCTCATGGACAAATATTTCAGCAATTATTATTCACTGCTCGGGATCGACAGGAATTCTTTCTTACGTCTTGGATTCGCACCGGAGGATGCCGGTGGTTTATTTAACATGACGGCATTTGCCCTCAAGACGAGTACCTTTCGGAACGGGGTCAGTAAAAAACACGGGGAAGTCGCACGCGGGATGTGGCGTGGCCTCTGGCCGGAAATTCCAGGGGGGGAAATTCCCATCAGCCACATCACCAATGGCGTCCATGTACCGACTTGGCTCGACCCGAAGATGGAACTCATGTTAAACCAGTATTTTTCCCCATCCTGTCCTTCCTGGATGGACAATCATGATAACACCCTGATCTGGGAGATGATCGATGAAATTCCCGATGCGGAATTGTGGGCGGTGCATATGCAGCTGAAAAGAAAACTGGTCAACCGGATACGGGAACACAAGCGCCGGAAATGGGGTGGCGAAGGGACAGACCCCATGAATGTCATATCCGGCGGTGCTCTTCTCGACCCCTATACCCTGACACTCGGGTTTGCCCGGAGATTTTCCACCTATAAACGTTCAGACCTGATATTTCTGGACGTTGAGCGGTTAAAGAGGATCGTGAATAATTCCTGGAGACCGGTGCAGATAATCTTTGCAGGCAAAGCCCATCCATCAGATGATGACGGAAAACGGATTATCCAGAAAATATACCAGTACGCTCACCAGCAGGACTTCAGTGGCAGGATCGCATTTGTCGAGGATTACGGGGAACAGATGGCCCAATACCTGGTCCACGGAGTTGACGTCTGGCTCAATAACCCCGTTCCACCCATGGAGGCATGCGGGACAAGCGGGATGAAGGCGTCGCTGAACGGGGTCCTTCACCTGAGTATCCTCGACGGCTGGTGGCCTGAAGGGTATAACGAAAAGAACGGTTGGGCATTTGGCGGTGCCACCACAGGAACCGACCGCGATCGGGCCGACGCAGATGAGATCTACGACCTCCTCGAACGCGAGGTAGTACCGCTCTACTATACCCAGTCTGAAGATTCTGTGCCGTACAAGTGGGTAAAAATGATGAAGGAAGCGATTAAAAGCAACGGTCCACGGTTCTCCGCCCGCAGGATGGTAAAAGAATATACCAGGCGGGGATATGTCCCTGCACTGAAAAACGCGACCAAAAAAACCGGGTGACGCCGTGACATCCACTACCAGTAAAAACCAGGTGTCCGGGGGGACAATACCGTATTGCTGCCCGGTGGACCATAGACAACACGTCCTACCCCTGGCGCTTATGGAGGTTGTATGATATCAGTACTCTTTGTTGACGACGAACCGGCGCTGCTTGAGATAGGCAGGCTGTTCCTGGAGCGTTCCGGGGAGATGACCGTTACCTCGGCAAGGTCAGTTTCCGAGGCACTGAAACTTGTTAAGAATAATAAATTCGATGTAATTGTGACAGATTTTGAAATGCCCGATATAGATGGCCTCGTATTCCTCAAGACCCTGCGGGCGGAGGGCAACCGTGTCCCGCTCATCCTGTTTACCGGCAAGGGGCGGGAACGTGTGGCCATGGAGGCACTCAATAGTGGTGCGGATTTCTACCTGATCAAGGGCGAACACCCGAAGCTCCAGTTTGCAGAGCTCAATGGGATGATACACCAGGCGGTGAAGAGGGGCCAGATGGAAGAGTCGCTACCGGTATCCCCCCATAACCTCGCTGATATTATCGATAATATCCCGGTGCCCACCTTTGCTATCGATACCAGGGGTACGGTGATATCCTGGAATACCGCCATGGAAACACTGACAGGCGTAAAAGCCGCGGATATTCTGAATACAGGAGACTATGAATATGCCCTTCCCTTTTACGGCCAACGGAGACCGGTCCTGATCGATTTGGTATTACAGAACGACGAGACGTTTCTCAGCGGCCACTACATGAACATCAGAAAAGAAGGGGAGTCGTATATCGCGGAGGCGAAGCGGGTCCACCTGAACGGGAAAGAGGTCTTTCTCTGGGCAAAAGCTACCCGGATAACGGGTCCGGACGGGAATCTTCTTGGCGCAATCGAATCGATCCGGGATGTAACAGACATCAAACGGTCTGCCAGCCAGCAGGAGCAAAAAACCAAGAACGTGCAGTCTTTCGGACTCGTGAGCCGTTTCCTTGGGACCGTCCAGGGTGCATGGTACACCAAGGGAGTCGACCTTTATGCCCGGCAGGGCCGGTACGAGGAAGCGCTCCTGTACTTTGACCGGACGATCGAAATGAAAGAGGACCATGCCGGGGCATGGAAAGCAAAGGGCATCTGCTTAAAAGAGCTCGGACGGTTTGAAGAGGCACTCCCGTGTTTTGACCGGGCAGTCGCGCTTGCACCCGCTGATTTAGAATGCCACTATTACCGCGGGGAGACCCTGGAAAAGATCGGGAAAATCCGTGGGGATACCAGGTGCATTGAAGGCGCGGTACGATCTTTTGAGCGGGTGATCATGATAGACCCTGATAACCTGAAGGCCTGGAACTACTGTGGTCTCTGTTACAAGGAACTCGGAAAGACCAGTGAGGCCAGGCGGTGCTTTGACCATGCCGAAAAACTGGCCGGCCAAAGCGGGGAGATCTGAACGGGGGGATACCGGGCCGGGAGTCCCTCTCATCACCGTTTTGACCGGTTGTGAAGGTCACCCGTCACAACGACATCTTTTAAGCAGCATTCCAACCATTTCTAATAACAAGTATGCAGAACGAAGAAGAACCATCCAAGGAGGAACTCCGGGACAGGGCACGGGTGGCACGCTCGGGACTTACGGCTGATGAAGTAAGATCATTCAGCGGGTCGATCTGCAACTCCCTTCACCAGGGACTCAATGGTGAGGAGACGGTGATGGTCTACGTATCAAAACCTGCCGAGGTGGACACGATGCCACTCATCAGGCATCTCTTACAAAAGGGCGTCAGGGTGGTCGTACCGATCATTGAGCGGGAGACCAGGACACTCCGCCTCTCCTGCCTAAAAGACCCGGACGACCTGGTCATCAGTACCTTTTTTGTCCCTGAACCAATTGGAAACGAAATCCCTGTACGGGGTGAGGAACTGGAGGTCATCATTGTCCCGCTGCTCGCCTTCGACCGGACCGGGCACCGGCTCGGTTACGGCGCGGGGTACTATGACCGGTTCCTCTCGTTGTATCCGCAGGCAAAAAAGATCGGCGCTGCTTTTTCCTGCCAGGAGATCAGATCAGTCCCCGCTGACGATAACGATGTAGCCATGGACATGATCGTCACAGAACGGGAATCTATCTCCTGCCGTTAAATTATTATTTTTTATTCCTCAACGAATAGGCGGTTAAATGCGGATAAGACTTCTGGTGCGGCCGTATATGAATGAAGCGGACCCATGTAGCATGACCACAATATTTATAATAAAATGAGACTTACTTTAAGTTAATATTTACCAGGAGATAGTTCTGATGCCGAATAAAGATTACGCAGAAGTCGGGGTGAGGGAAGCCGCCCGCGACGACGCCGGACGTGGAATAGCACGAGTCAGCATCGATATCATGAGGACACTCGGGCTGGTTAGTGGTGATGTAATAGAAATACAGGGCAAGAAAAAAGCCACGGCAATCGTCTGGCCTGGTTTCCAGCAGGACACCGGTAACAAGGTGATCCGTATCGACGGGACGGTCAGGAGCAATGCCGGGGCAGGTGTTGATGATACCGTTACGATCAGGAAGATCGAACTTGGGTACGCCAAAAAGATAGTGATTGCGCCCACCCAGCCGATCCGCCTGATAGGAGGAGAACAGTACCTCCACCGGGTCCTCTCCGGCAGGTCGGTGATGGAGGGGCAGAACGTGCGGGTAGACGTCATTGGAAACCCCATCACGTTTGTCATCTCAAAAGTCGTCCCGAAAGGGATCGGTATTGTGACCGATGACACGGAGATCGAACTGAAAGAGACGGCCTACAAACCTGAAGAAGGAAAGCAGGACCTATCGGACGTCCACTACGAGGACATCGGCGGGCTCGGGCGCGAGCTCCAGCTCGTGCGTGAGATGATCGAACTGCCGCTCAGGCACCCTGAGATCTTCGAACGGCTGGGGATAGAGCCACCAAAAGGAGTACTCCTCTACGGGCCGCCGGGCACGGGAAAAACGCTGATCGCGAAAGCGGTGGCAAATGAAGTGGAGGCCCATTTCATTACTATTTCAGGCCCGGAGATCATGAGCAAGTATTACGGTGAGAGCGAGGGGAAGCTCCGTGAAGTCTTCGAAGAAGCTCAGGAGAATGCCCCAACGATCATATTCATCGATGAGATCGACTCGATCGCACCAAAACGTGAAGAGACAAAGGGAGAGGTGGAACGCCGTGTCGTGGCACAGCTCCTCTCCCTGATGGACGGCCTGAAAGGACGGGGACAGGTCATTGTTATCGCAGCAACCAACCTTCCGGACTCGATCGACCCGGCGCTCCGCCGTGGAGGGCGGTTTGACCGCGAGATCGAGATCGGCATTCCCGACAAGAAGGGGAGGTTTGAGATCTTCCAGGTCCACAGCAGGGGTGTCCCCCTGGCAGAGGATGTCAACCTGCAGGCATACGCGGATACTACCCACGGATTTGTCGGCGCTGACATCGCGCTCCTCGTGAAAGAGGCAGCGATGAGGGCACTCCGGAGGATCATCCCCCTGATTAAACCGGATGAGGAGATACCGGCAGAGATCCTCGATGACCTCAGGGTCACCGGGGCTGACTTTGACGAGGCTCGGAAACAGGTCGAGCCAAGTGCCATGCGCGAGGTGCTGGTTGAAATCCCGGACATTACCTGGGACGAGGTCGGGGGCCTCGACGACGTGAAGAAAGACCTGCAGGAAGCGGTGGAGTGGCCGCTAAAGTACCCCTTTGTATTCGAGCAGCTCAGGACAAGGTCACCGAAAGGGATCCTCCTCTTCGGACCACCGGGGACCGGGAAGACCCTGCTTGCAAAGGCTGTGGCAAACGAGTCAGAATGCAATTTCATCTCAGTGAAGGGGCCTGAGCTCCTCTCCAAATGGGTAGGGGAGTCTGAAAAGGGAGTCCGAGAGATATTCCGGAAGGCCAGGCAGGCGTCCCCCTCGATCATCTTCTTCGATGAAGTTGACGCGCTTGTGCCGAAACGGGGTTCCTTCGCGGGCTCATCCCACGTGACAGAGAGCGTAGTCTCCCAGATACTCACGGAACTTGACGGTCTTGAGGAACTGAAAGACGTCACCGTGATTGCAGCAACAAACAGGCCTGATATGATCGACCCGGCTCTGCTGCGCCCCGGAAGACTTGAACGCCACATCTATGTGCCACCACCCGATGAAGAGGGACGAAAGAAGATCTTCGGAGTGTACCTGCGGGATGCCGGCGCGCTCCTTACCCATGACATCAGTATCGACGACCTTGTCGGGCAGACCGAAGGGTATGTCGGCGCTGATATCGAGGCTCTGGTCCGCCAGGCAAAACTTGGTGCAATGCGTGACTTTATCACGGTAATGGCAGATACGAGTGAGAAGGAACGGCAGGACGCCGTGGTGAACATCCGTATCACGCGGAAACACTTTGATGATGCAGCGAAGAGAGTAAAGGGATCTCTTGACCGGGACGCCCTCGAGGCGGCTGAACGGCAGGCATGGGAGGTACTCTACAACTATGACCAGCGCGCAATCCTTGAAAATGCCCTTGCCACACTGGCTCGGGCAGGACTCAAAGCGGTAACCGATATCAGTACAGATACCCTCCGGAAAGAGACCTTCCGGGCCAAAAAGAATTTCGATGAGATAAAACGGCTCACCAGCCAGCTGGATGAGCATCTTAAACCTACCAGATAACGAACCGGGAATACCATTATGACCAGCGCACCAGATGATAATTTCAGGAACCTCGGGGAGATCATCAGGAAAATGCTTGAACAGGCGGGTATGAGCGAGCACCCCGCACCCGTCATTTTCAACTTCCGGATCTACATCAACATGCCGGTATGCCCGTCCCCGCAACAATGCCAGGCGCCCGCCAGGAACGGGACGATCGAACCTGAAGTAGAGGTCCAGCAGATAGGAAACGAGGTGATACTGGTGACCGAACTGCCAGGAGTCTCACCCGAGGATGTCAAAGTGATGTTCTCCGGTTCAACCGTCCATATTAAGGCAGGGGACGGGGACCGGAAATACCATACGACCGCAGATGTTCCCCCCGCAGAGAAGGACTCCGTGTCAGTATCATTTCGGCATGGTGTACTCGAAGTCACCTACCGGGAGCAGATCAAGGAGCCCGGACCTTCTGCCAGGGAGGAATAAACCATTTTCGGACCTCATTTTTTTTTGCCGCACCGCGTACTTTTCCGGGTCGCATAACCAGCTTGAACAATCCCGGTTTTTCAATAGGTAACGCCCGGCGAGCATGAATGGTCCCGGGTGTTCTCCAGGGCAGCGAGTAGTTATTCCGGGACAACGGGTACCTGGACGGTCTCAAACGAAATCCGAAACGTTTGCAACGGTTAACAGCCCACCCGCCAGGTTACATGCTTTTTTGGGCACTTCGTTCATTCCTCTGGGATTAAAAAAAAGGGAGTAATGCGTGTTTTGCCAGGGGTTCAGACCAGAATGTACCAGGGGCAGTTAACCGGCTGAAAGTCCGAAAAAACCAGATCTTTTTTTTTCCCCGGGTCTTCATGCTTCAGCACCGTTACCCGCGATAACACGCCAGGAGTACGATGAAATGGCGTACCGGTCATTTAGGTGAAGACTCACACCCCAGGCAGGATAATAATCCTGATAAACCCCGGAAACAAAAGACTACAGGGAGTCCAGGGGCCCGGTTTAGATCCCCGAGGGTTTAATGCTTTTGTGGCAATGGAAGGCTGTAAAAAATGGTACTCAAAGATTTTCTTGTCAGTGCAGGAACGGATAAAGACCTGACGGAGTTAATTCTCTTTTTGAGCAAACAGGCTCAGCAGGTGAGGAGAGGTTTTTTTTGTACGCTCAGGAAAACACAGGCAGATGAAAAGACCAGGAATGTATATGGCGAAGAACAGATGGCCCTCGATACCTATGCCGACAGGGTGTTCATATCAGGGCTGAAAAGGACACGGCTTGTCCGTTATATCGCAACGGAAGAACAGCATCGGATCATCGAAGTCGAGGACCCGAAGAATAATTTCGGGGTTGTCATCGACCCTCTCGATGGATCATCAATTATCGACGTGAACCTCTGCACAGGATCTATTATCGGCATCTATCCCGGGAACGTGCTCGAAAAGGGCGCAAAGATGGTAGCTGCCCTGTACTTCCTGTACGGGCCTCTTACCACCCTGACATTGACCACGGGAAAAGGGGTCCATGAATTTGTTCTCGACGATACGGGTGAGTTTTTTTTAAAGCACAGGAATATCAGAATTCCGGAAGGGAGAATTTACGCACCCGGCGCCATGAGGAAGGATTACCTCCCGGCCCATGCAAGATGGATTGAGAGCCTCGAACAGGCCGGGTATAAACTCCGGTTCAGTGGCTGTTTTGTCGCAGATTTTCACCAGATCCTCCATAAGGGCGGCGTATTCTGTTATCCTGGATTTAAGGGTAAGGAAAAAGGAAAATTACGATTACTCTTTGAAGCAAACCCAGTAGGAATGATCATCCATGAGGCCGGCGGGGCAATCAGCAACGGTAGGACAGATATAAGGAATATCATTCCGGGATCTATCGATGAACTCACACCCATCTACGTGGGGGGCAGGAAAGAGATCGCGATGATTGAGAAGTTTATGACGGAAGAGTAAGTACACAGGAGTTGAGCATTCTTATGAAACAGAACGGTTATGGTCCAATTTCAGGTTCAGCAATTTTTGACGGAATTATAGGCCAGAAAAAAATTATAATGGCCGCGAATACCCGGATCACCACGGTCGCAAAAGGAATTTTCAGGGCCGCGAAAGATACAGATTCCGCAGTATTTATCGAACTTGCACGTTCCGAATGTGACCTGAAGGGGGGATATACGGGGTTAACACCAAAGGATTTCGCAGAAAAAATCAACAAAGCTGCGAAGGATGCACAGTTTGATGCCTGGGCCCTTCATGCCGATCATATCACGATAAAGAAGGGAGACCCCACAGAACTCGAGCAGACCAGGCAGTTAATCGATGCCCAGGTCGCCGCCGGGTATACCTCGTTTGCCATTGACGCCTCACACCTCTTCAATTTTGAGGGGAAAAATGTCAGGGAAGAGCTGGAACAGAATATCCAGGTCACAACAGGACTGGCACACTATATTAAAAGCCGGATGAACGGGAAGGATTTCGGCCTGGAAGTGGAAGTAGGGGAGATTGGCAGGAAAGACGGGGAGGGCCTGATCCTGACCACACCCGGGGAAGCAGTTGAATTCATCAGTGCCCTGCATGGGAACGGGGTATATCCCCACGTACTAGCGATTGCCAACGGGAGCACACATGGTCATATTTACGATGATGCTGGAAACATAGTCGAACAGCTTTCGATCGACATTTCCCAGACAAAGGCCGTCGCAAAAGCACTGCGGGACAATAACTTACCTGTCGGCATCGCCCAGCATGGCATTACCGGTACCCCCCGGGAGCTCATCAACCAGCATTTCCCAAAAGGAGATATTATCAAGGGAAATGTCGGGACCTTCTGGCAGGATGTCGTATTCAACACATTAAAAGTGTATGAGCCCGCCCTCTACAACGACATCCAGGCATGGACTCTTGAGAAATACCGTGACGCAAACCCCGGGAAAAAAGACCGGCAGATTATTGATGGCAACTGCAAATTTGCAATAAAAGAATTTTTCCGGGAACTCTACGCAGTTGATGAGGATACAGAACAGGCAATCCAGGCCATGGCGTACGCTGAAAGCCTTGTATTTTTCAGGGCGTTCAGCTCGTACGGGTCAGCATCCCTTGTCCGGAATGCCATTATGAAAAACAATACGAAGTAATATTTTTCTGTTACGAAAGGACGTAAACTTACCGTGATATGATGCCAAAAACAACTATTTCTGTGATGAAGGCGGATGTGGGGAGTTTTCCCGGGCACTCCCGCACCCACCCGAAGCTCCTGGAGAAGGCGGCCAGGCTGCTCCGGGACCAGGAAGGCAACCTGCTGATCGACTCGTTTGTCACACACTGCGGCGATGACATTGAGCTGATCATGACGCACACCCATGGTGTAGACAACGAAAAAGTCCACAAACTTGCCTGGGACGTATTCATGGAATGCACAGCAGTTGCAAAAAGCATGAAACTCTATGGTGCGGGGCAGGACATGCTTGCAGACGCTTTTTCAGGTAACGTTAAGGGGATGGGGGCCGGTGTTGCTGAGATGGAGTTTGAGGAGCGGGCCAGTGATCCGGTGCTTGTTTTTATGGCCGACAAAACCCAGCCCGGAGCATGGAACTTCTTCCTGTACAAGATCTTTGCCGATCCGTTCAACACGGCCGGACTCGTCATTGACCCTTCCCTGCACAAGGGATTTGTCTTTGAGGTCCATGACCTTATCGAAAAACGGATGATCTTATTTTCGTGCCCTGAAGATCTCTACCGTCTCCTTGCGTATATCGGGGCACCGTCCCGGTATGTGATCAAGCATGTGTTCAGGAGAGAGGGTGAGATCGCTGCATCGACCAGCACCCAGCGCCTGGTCCTGGTGGCAGGGCGGTACATCGGGAAGGATGACCCGGTCATGATCGTCCGGGCCCACAGCGGTTTTCCCGCTGTCGGGGAAGTTCTTGAACCGTTCTGCACGCCGGTACTGGTGGCCGGCTGGATGCGGGGATCCCACAACGGACCCATCATGCCGGTCGGCGTATGTGATGCGAACTGTACCAGGTTCGATGGCCCGCCACGCGTCACATGTCTTGGGTTCCAGCTCTGCAATGGCGAATTGATCGGCCCGGCAGACATGTTCGATGACCCGGCCTTTGACCGGGTCCGGGGCCGTTGTAACGAGCTGGCCGATATGATCCGTGCGCATGGCCCCTTCGAACCCCACCGGCTCTCTCCTGATGAGATGGAATACACGACCCTTCTTGCAGCAGAGAAAGAATTAACGTCACGGTGGACGCCGATCCCCGAATAAATTACCCTTTTTTACTGCGTTTTGCCGGTCCAGGACAGGATTATTTTCCGGCGGTCCCGGCATCGGGTTCATGTACCTGGCAAGGGGTACAATTGATGCAGGAAGGGTGGCTGGTACTGTAATATAAGAAACTTTAATTACCTTTCGCCCTAAATTTAGGCAGATGGTTAACGGAATCGTACTTCCCATTAAAAAGGTATTTTCTCTTGTTGATTCGAAAATTACCGTTGAAATAAAAGATGATGGAAGGAAATTACAAGGTCGTCTTGTCGCAGTGGATGAGTACCTCAATATTCACATGGAAGAGACTACCGAACTGAATGAGAACGGCCAGCGGGGAAGAAACCTTGGAACCGTCGTGATTAGGGGCAACAATATCCTTTCGATCTCACCGGTCATCTGATGAGCGAGCCTATGAACAATCCGATCGAAGAGGCACTGAAGGTAATCCAGTCCAAGCCTGAAGGCATTCTCCAGAGCGAGCTCTGGAAAATCCTTGATGTAGACAGCCGCAAATGCTCAAGGATTGTAAAGAAACTGCTGGATACCGGGCTGATTGAACGGACTGAATTCAAAAAAGAGGGGATTAAGACTTACGTCCTGACGGTATCCAAGCGCCCCCTGGATCCCGCCCAAATCCTTGCCGGTGAAGATCTGATCCCCTGCATTGGTTGCGAAGATGAATGTAACGTGATCGAGTGCAACAGGCTGATGGACTGGATGTACCAGCTTGCAATTGCCGAGGCTGAAGAAACAGCTTGAGGGATTTCTACCCCCTACCTGGGGCAAGGATATTTTTCTTTGATTTTTTTCAGTGAAAAACTATTCTTTTATTGCCACCCGGGATCGGCGGGACTGTTTTATCAGACGTTTAAAAAAACGGGGTCATAGTTTATTACCTTTGATATCGTTGGAAAAAGATCGAGGGGGTCTTTGTAGTGTTCTACCCGGGAATGTGGAAAAAAGATACCCGCGGGTAGCAATTTTTGTCTTTTCTGCGGCAACAGTCTCGATACCAGGTCCGGCGGTTCCTTGAAGAGACACAGATAACCATGGACAAGGGTAAACCCCCATATCGTGGGGGAGATGACCAATGAAAAAAGGCCCAGGCAAATGGCATGGCTTGCTAAAGGGAGATGGCTACAATTCAGCAGGTGGCAATGAAGATGCACTCAGTTGCTATACTAAAGCTATTCGGTCTTGATCCCTCCAGCTACGACGCATGGAATAAGACAGCTGAGTTACTTGTATGGTTGGGACGCACAATGGAAGCCAGGATATGCAATGAAAATATTATCAGCTTAAACCCGGCGTCCGGCACCACTTCCCCGCCTGGAGTGCCCACAACCCTTCCTGAAAAAAGCGAGCCCAAAGAGACCTATATCGGTGGACTGTCAAGTCCGTCCATAAAACTTTAGCTCACTGACGGGAAGAGCAAGGACCTGGCAGGTGCAATTGGTACAAATATCAGCGGCTACGGCATCTGCGCAACGGACAGGCGGATATTTATCTTACAAAACGAGAAACACATTTTTGGTCACCCGAAGGTCCCGCAATTGGAGGTTTCATCTACGCGGAGTTGTTCGGCAGGACGATGGATAACATGAAAAAGACCTTTGGAGACCTGGAAGTCTACAAGGAGATAGAGATAGAAAAGAAGGACATTCAACAAATTTGCATGAAGAAACCCGTATTTCCTGCAGGATATATCTCATTTGTGACAAATGAAAGGGAGGTAATAACGGTCAATATTGACCACAAAAATGTGTATGAACCTGCCAGGCATTTGATACTCAAATTCAGTCCTAAAAAAATCAGGATTGGATAATAGTTTCAAAAATTTGTCCGGACCACGAGTCAAATACCCAAAAGCCCTAACGTATTTTCAGAATGGAACAATTGGATTATTCCCAGATATTTGAAAAATTGCTGATATACTTTGGTCCTGCCTTTTCAAATACTGAGTCGTGGATTTTTTTTGTTTGCCAATTAAAAAAACGACCTTACAAGGTACCGGCAACCAGCTGAAAAATTGGTATACCCCTGGGCAGATTCGAACTGCAGTCGCCGGATCCAAAGTCCTGCATGATTGACCACTACACTACAGGGGTAAGTTTCTATTCGACTACTACACCAATTTTCTTTCATCCCTTAACAATGTAGCCATCAGTATATGCTCTACTTCCTTTTCAGTTTAATTGCTCTACCATTACCCTGAACTGGCAGCGTTGATATCGGTCAGTATAATAGATTTCCAGGGATACGATTTTCTTTACGACCGCATTACCGATCGCCAGCCTCTGGCCTTCCAACGTAGGGCTATAGTACTTGCGTTAATGAAAAAATTATTATTTTAAGGGTATTGAACGTTTTGTCATAATTATCATTATAATTATAATAATTATCGGAATACCGAAAATATACCAATTGAAGAGGTATTGATTTAGATTAGCAGTAATCAGCGCAATATTGATAAGACTTAAAAGTGCCACACCTGCAAAAAAACTAATACGTTCCTTATTATCCCATTCCATTTTTACCATTGAGTTTTATTTTTTGCACCGAATCGAATAAATGAGTCCATCTTTTTTGGTTGCAGCTTCATTTCGAGCCATCCAATATCGTCCTGTATTATTGCGATATGGCGGTGTGACCGGGGGCTTCGCAATGCTAAAAAAAGGATGAATTGTTATTTTACGGGCTCTCTTTGCGTCCCACTTTTCTGGCAGCGGCAATCGGTGCCGTTCGGAACAATTGGGAGGGATTTTCCATTTGGCCCGGGTGTCCAGTCGATCGGTGCATTTGCAGTACCGGCAACAACTGCCAGGTGTTGAACAGTTCAGATCACCCTGCCATTGGTGCCGACAACCATGATCGGGAAGATTTTGGCCTTGCAGTAAGCACAATGAACATGCCCGGTCTGTCCTGGCACATCGATTACACAAATCTCATGAGGGTGCCACATATATTCTGCATCTAACATGGTACCGGGTACCCGGTTCCTGTACTACCCGGGGTAGTGGACCCGGGGCCTTTATTAATCAGGTTGAAACTTCTTCTTTTTTGATCTCACACGCACGGGGTGGTTTCTTTACCGGTCTTTCCAGGAAACAGCGGGACCGTGCAGATCATCTTCAGCATGCAGGTGCCGGTATTCCGGATCTGGTGAAGTTCGCACGGCATGAGCAGAACGGCATCGCCAGCGTGGATCTCACACTCACCCTCTGTCCCGGTCTTGAGAATACCTTCCCCTTCAAGGAAATATATTTCGTGTTCCTCCTTGTGATTGTGGAATGAACAGTGACCACCAGGTACAAATTCCATTAGCCGCATGGCATAACGCGGGCATCCATCGTCGGCCGTGAGAAGGAAACGGGCTTGCATGCCGGAGAAACCCGGTTTGATCATCGGTACAGCCGGGACGTCAGATGCATGTTTGAGGATCATCGTATCTGGTGTGTTTTATGCAAAGGTACATATTTCTTCCGAAGTTTCCCAAAAAATTAAAACAGGTCCCGTAGGAAATATGTTCAGGCAGTCAGGATGAAGAACAAAACATGTTTTGAGACTTCCATAGTGCCCTTTGATTTTTGTAATGCAGGATGACAGCCGGAAAAAAACGAACCTCAAAATTCAGGAGAATGATGTACCGGTGGCTCATTAGAAGTTTGTCAACGTTAAGAGTGGAGAATTTTAACTTCCTATCCAGGGCCACCCTTTCATGAAAGATGCAAATATTATCGGCTTATTTTAAAATTAGTACGCTTAAATCTGATTTTAATCGGTAACTACTGCGACGACACCCATTTTTTATCCTGATCATACGGGTACCAGAACGAAGGATCATAAACGCCGGGGAATACCGGATCGGTGGGTAAAAAGCCCGGTCCGGATCTTAAAAGATCTTACTTGTACTGTATAGCAACATATGGTTTATAGAGGTAGTAGCCAAAAGAATTACAACCCATATTGGACATTTTTTCGAAATAGTGCGGGTTTTTCTGGTGTTAATGGATTACTAAAGCCATGTCAGCAGAACATTCCAACCGGAAGCAGTGGTGACGAGTCCATTGAGATGTCCTTACATCTTCAGGTAGACTTCAGGATTTCCTTTTTTGGTTCGAGGAAAGAACACCATAAGAAATCATACTCATGGACGGCCCCTTGTGAAACAAAATCTACCCAAATAAATAGGAAAATCTATTTAAGCATTGTATCAGGGCAATTCATGCGTGATGTCGGGATCATAATGCTCTTTACTTAGCTGATTAAAGATCTGCCGGGATTTTTCGTTTATTGCCCTCTTAAATTGCCTTTTTTCAGGGAGTTCTCCATAACCTGATTTTCAGCAGACGGGATAAAAATAGTACGGTCCAAAGGGAACGAACTTCCCAAAGATATATTTTCACTCAATTGAAAATTAACATCCCCCCCTTTTTTTCAGTAAAGTCCCTTTCGAATTCATAAAAGAATTGTGAAGGGCGGACACGGTGAAACGAAGGAGTGATAGAAAAAAAAATCGTTTGCTTCTATAAACTTTACATAAATCATGCAAAACAAGTTACCCGGGAACTAAACGTATCTCGTACTACCATTTCAGAAAATATGTCAACCGGGTTACACCGTATAAAAGAAGCATTGAAGACAAGACTTGCCTTCATGAGCCAGAAAATCCGGCAATAATGTAAGAGTAGTCAAACGAGAAATAAAGGAATAGATCCACAGTATTGTAGAAAATAACCCGATACTCCATCAAAAGCAACGATTGGAACGGCGAGAAACGCAGGGTCGGCCATACGAAGGGCGGCCGGACCATTCCGTTGTTGGCACAGTGAACCCCAGAGAAATCAGATAAATAGGGAAAGGAGAAAACACGCAGCTACCCGCGAAGCCTTCATTCTGCAGGACTCAAAGGATCCAAAAACCCTGGACTTCCAAACAAAATTTGACTCCGGTGAGGACCAGAATTCTACATCAATAAACGCCAGGTGAAATATCTGATCGACCACCTTGGTCCTGAACAACAACCTCTTCCGGATTCGCCGGCCTCTATCTCATGGAATCAGATTTTGAGAACATTGCACCCACATTTAATTCTCCCGGATGATTGGGGGAAGCACTAAAAGCCATTTTCTATTTTAACAATATGCGGGCAGATAATTATCCCACAAAAAAAGAATAGAATCTCCATTTTCTTGCCCTTTGTACTCCATGATGGATTCTAGCCTCACACCTGCAGCTTTTATTCCAGCCACGAAAAGGATACGGATGAAGAATCCAGTTGGGCATATTCAAAGTGATGCACCCCGTAGACAAAACCGTGAGATCCATCACTCGATGAGGTAAACCAGTATTTCGTGGGACAACCGGTTGAGATCAACGCTCATCCAGTCTGTCGTCGAACGTGTAACGGCATACCCGGCACTCCAGGAGTAAGGAATATGGGTTCGAAACTTCTCACTCTCTTCACGGGTCGTTCCAACGGAAACAGGGATCCCTCCCGGATTCGAAAGTATTCCACCAGCCGCATGGAGCCATTCAACGGATATATCTCCAGCATTCACCTTTATCGTTTGCGATTGTTTCCATTTCAACATTTGATATCGGAAATGCTTTCGGGACTGTACAGTCCCAAAATCCCAAAAGAAACCGATCTCTTTACCTCCCATGGAACCCAAATAGCGCCGGTCTAACACCTACAGTAAGTCAGTACCTTGGAAAAGATTTCCGAGGCCAATGTCTTTCATAGTCTTCTCAAGTTCCGGGGTGAGGTTGAGAAAAACAGTTTTTTGTTTATTATCAATGGTCACTTGTGTTCTCTCAACACGAGCCATCTTCTTCAGAAAATCTGCTGCACACTCCGCTGGATTTTCCGGAAATGCTGACTTGAAAAGGTTGACAAATGCCGTATGAATCCTTAATGAAAGCACATTCAGGAAAATATACGATTTCACCCGGTTCTCTAAACGATGGCGGACGGGCATTATCTCCCGCCCAGATTTTACCTCCTGG
>JAPKXR010000124.1 GCA_026394715.1 Methanomicrobiales archaeon
GATGTTGTCCAGCGCTACGCCGTTCGCCGGAAGATTCGGGCCGGTTAAAAAGAGATAGACCGTCTGGCTCCCGTACGAATAGCCCGAAAGGGGAATGGTATCCCCGAGATAATATCCCTGTGAACCTCCGGCCGCCGCGACACCCGCAACGAGAAGCAGGCAGCCAATCGCAACGAATCCGGTGCAACAAGTGGTATGAAGACGGGTCATATGCAGTGATCCTGATTATGATTCTTTTCCCTCTTGTGCCTTTTGTATTGCGCTAGTACCGGCAGGAGAGATCTCGCCGGTACTCTTTGTGGACGCTCTTACTTTCAGGTGACGGAGTAAAATGCAATCATGATAACAGACCATCGTATCCGGGCACATATACAGGACTCTGTCAGAAAGATCATGGGGAAAAAGGACGAGACCCGCTGGTGTTACATGTGAGGTCAATGTAACCGGTGATGCGATCATAGAAAAAGAACGAGCACAAATGAAAGCGGACATGTTTTGTGACGCTTTTAAACGTGCGTTTGTGATGCTGTGAGACAAAAAATTATTGAATTTAAATAACCGGGGTTTGACCTTCTGGAACAGGCGAGACCGTCTCCTCCCCGCTTTCATATACGAGTGCTGCATACCTGCTTGTAAAGACGACGAACGGGACGCATAGCACAACCATCACCACTAACCCAATGAAACTACCAATGACCGGGATAAACGAAATGATGTTTGGGATCATGCTGAAGATAAACCCGATAATTGTAATGATCAGGAGGGCAACAATATAATTGATCCAGCCAATTCTGCCGATCTGTGCAAGAATCGCGGAGAAATTAAACGCTTCGCTGATTCTTGCCGTCCGTGCAAATCGGACGGTACCAATAAACGAGAAGATGGTGATGAAGATCGCAAAGATAACTGCAAGAAGTAAAAATACGATCATTAGACCCGCAGCAGAAATAAATTCCGGATGGGATATGAACCATTGTTCTACCTGTGCATCACTCATCCTTGCAAAGTTCACATGGAACGATCCTGATGTGACGAGCGTTGAGACAAGGGGGAGGAATGCGGCAATGATGAGCAGGATCACCGGTAATGCATAGATGATTTGTACAATTAACAATTTTAACCCGTCAAAAAACATTGAGCCCCACAGTTTCAGTTCCGGGGCTTGCTTTTCGCCACGATAGATCCTGACAATGTAACCAAGGATGAACGGAAAGATGATCAGGCTCACGAGTAAGAGGAGCCACTGGCTCCACTTACCCCAGACACTCCCTTTTGCATAGGCAAACGATTCGTCAAGCATTTGTCCAAAATCCATAGTAATCTCCAAATATTCTTCAATTCTTCGAATGCCAACGATAAAAGAATATGCCCGAACGGTTGGTTGGGGATGTATCTGGGATTAACTGTAAAAAAGAGTATTTTATTATGCTGTCCCGGCACTGTCGAATATTAATGTGATGTAGCGTGCCATCCAACATCCAAAGAAAGGCCCAATTAGTATTCCTACAATTAAAAACAGGAGAATCATCAGAATTGGCCCTATGTAGGGTATTAAAGCGAGGAGAATTCCGATTATTGCCATTATGAAAATAATAGCAAAAGCTACAACAAAAAGAATCAAGAACATCACAATGAGGGCAACAATATAACTTCCCCATCCAATTTTCCCGATGTGTCCCATAATCGCGTTGAAATTAAATGCCTCCCCAAAATTATCCGTTCTTGCGAATCTGATATTTGCCATGAGTGCCAGGAGAGCGAATATGAAAAATACAACAATACTGATAATTATCGCAATTCCAAGAGATGCAATAAATGGAATAATGCTTGCCGGATTATTTGCTTTTGTAAATGCCAAACCGATAATTGCTAAACCCCCACTTACAAGGAAGACAATTATCGGAATGAGGAAATACACAATATTTACAATGATGAGTTTGATGCCGTTAATGAACATCTCACCCCAGTGTTCGAGAGAGGGTATTGTTGATTCTCCGCGGTAAATTTTCCATTGATAGCCTCCCCAAAGTGGAAAGATTACCTGACAGATAAAGAGGGATATCCACTTAACCCAGTTTCCCCAGAGTCCTGACTTAGTGTACTCAAACGAGTCTCCAACCATTTTGCCAATGTCCATTCAAATCACCGTAATCC
>JAPKXR010000266.1 GCA_026394715.1 Methanomicrobiales archaeon
GAGAAGCTACGCACGTGGACGACGAGGTGCTCTGGCGTTCTGACGGCACTTCGTTTTCTGCTGAGTACTGGTCGTACCCGCAACTCCATGACGGTCGGGTTGTAGGGTCGGTAGTGACATTTTTAGATAGTACCGAGCGCAAAGAACTCGAAATTGAGAGGGATTACCATGAGCAGGAACTCATGCAATTCTCAACGTCGCTCGCCACGGCGAACAAGAAACTCAACCTTCTCTCCAGCATCAGGCCATGAAGTTTGATTCCCCATACGCTGTTTTTTAACAAGGGAGATGTCAATCTTCATTCATGTCTACCCGGACCACTATACCAGAAGGTTATTTTTCGGCCGTAAGAGCAGATTACTCGGCCCGTTCGTTGAACACAGCACTTGATGCTGGAACTATCACCGCTGATGACAAGGCCCTCATCATGGAATTTACCAATGAGCGACAAGCGTCAGCAAACATATCACAAAGCAGAGTAAACAAACTGACCTCTATGCTCGTTGGCTGGCGCCGCTTCGTTGGGGAATTTCGAACACTCAGTATCGTTGATGTGTATGCAGGCGTTGATATTCTGAAAAAAGGAAACAGTGAAAAAGGCAGGCCCTTCAAACAGAATACAATTTCCGACCTCGTAACAATTCTGAAACAATTCGTTCTCTGGATGATAGAGGAGGGATACAGCAAGATCCCCGAGAAGAAGATCGCCCGGATAAAAACTCCTCCGAAAGAGATGGTGACAAAGAAGGCCTCCGACCTGCTCACGACCGATGAGATCACACTGATTATGAAAGCATGTGAACGCAGCGGTGACCGGGCGATGATTCTCCTCCTCTATGAAGGTGGGTTCCGCATAGGAGAGATCGCAACCCTCACCTGGGGTGATATCCAGTTTGTGGGTGATGGTGTATCAATCGGGGTCCTGTTCAAAACAAAATACTATCGCCATATCAGAGTCGTCATGGCCGCAGAATATCTTAAGGTCTGGAAGGCAGATTACCCGCTCGAACCCACCAGTGACGCATTAGTTTTTCTCAACGGGGTGAAAAAGCCATTTATCCATTCTACCATATCAAAAAGGATTCAACGGATCGTATTACGTGCAGGGATTACCCGGCACGTAACCCCCCACATTTTCCGGCACTCGCGAATAACCCACCTGATTAAGGAGGGGATGCAGGAATCGGCAATCAAGATGATGATGTGGGGACAGCCCGATACCACGATGTGGAAGACTTACGTGCACATGACAGGCCAGGATATCGATACAGAAGTTGCGCGTATGTATGGAATCGTTGACAAAAAGGACGCGGATACCGATCCAGGCATCCGGCCCCGGCAGTGTAAACATTGCTCATCAATTAATCCCCCGTTGGCATTCACATGCTACACGTGCGGCGAACCGCTCGACTCGACCGGGGCTTTGAAATTAGAGGAAGTAGCACGATTCATTGTCGAGCATGGCAGCGAATTGCAAGAGTACATTGCAGATTTCGTCTCCAAGCCGCCAAGTCCGGCATAAAAAAAATCAATCGCTTTTTTATAAGCATACTGCATTTGTCTTAATAGCGACAACAGGCCTTTATGAAACGTACTTTTCTTTTCAGGCCCGTTATCGCACCAGGTGTGCTATGTTGAAAACCGAAATAAAACCGAAACGCGTATTGCGTGAGGTTATTCGAGCCTATGAAATCCTGACGGGTTTTATCGGCATCGGGGATTTCTTTGTAAAAAAGGGACTCCTCGAGTATGTGGAGGAATATTGATGAAGAACAGCAAAATGACCCGCCAAATTATGCAAGTGTCTACCAGAACATTTTACTATAACAGGGCAGGGTCAAAAGATCTATTGTCACGGGGGAACAAAAAGTTACCCAATCATACACGGCCCCACATGCCCGACACAACAGGTATCATGAGAGCGTGTAGCGATGGGGATATCGCCATTGAGACGGAAGCAGGCAGTTATTGCCTCTCTCGCGAAGAGATCCGGGAACTATTATTTTTTGGCAGGCAGCCCCCGCTGAGACAGCACGACGGCATCATCGACGGTAATGCCATCATCTATCCGACATCGTCGAAAACCGGGATTATTATCCGCTTTGCATCCGCGGCCTATCTGGTCCCACGGTGTTTATTCGTCCTTATGGCGAAGGGGCAGACTGGTTCTGTGCCGGTTGCGTGGATATCAAGGGGCTGAAAAAAACCATGCCAGCCCAGACAAATTATACAAAAGGGCGGGAAGTAGAATACCTCGCCCGGGACCTCCTCGTCTCAAAGGGATACCAGGTCCTCCGCAGCGCGGGGTCTCACTCGCCGATCGACCTGATCGCATGGCAGGACACCGGACACCCCCTCCTCGTCCAGGTCAAGCGGAACAAAATCCCCCTTGACAGGACTGCGCGTGTCGCGCAGAAATACAGGGACGACATTGGGGCACTTCGTACCATGGCCAGACCAACGGGTTCAACCGTGGAACTCTGGGTCTGGACCCCTCACAAGGGATGGCGCTTCTATTCTATCCTGCCCGGCGGGATCTGCGAGGTGATCAGTGATGGCGAGTGAGTCACCGGATGCACCGATGGAAGCCAAAGTGTGCCCGATCATCTCCGACTCCAGCGGGACCGTGTTCTGCAAAGGAGAGATTTGCTACGCCGCGTATCCCCAACAGTTTATGGACGAGACGCACTGGTTTTGTCTGATCATTGACGGACCCGGCGAGCTGCCTGAAACGGGGGAAGATGACCGATGACCTCACATCAAGCATTTCGATACTGTTCGCACCTGACCAGGTAATAGAAATCCGGGCAATAACCGATGATGGTATTGCTTCTGGTTACTTCGATTCGATTGAAGAACTGGCAAAAAAAGTATCGGTGCTTGATGACGTGCAGAGTGTTCAGGGGATCTATGTCACCCTGAACGAAATGAACCCATCCCTGCTATCCCGGCGGTCGAACCGGATAAAAATGCGTCTTTCGAAGAAGGACGCGACCACGGCTGATGCAGACATTATCCGGCGGCGATGGTTGCCGGTTGACATTGACCCGGTCCGGATCTCCGGCGTGTCGTCAACGGATGAAGAGCACCAGGTCGCCATTGACCGGGCGGGAATAATCGGGGATTTCCTTACTGAATGGGGATTCCCCGAACCGATTGTTGCAGACTCAGGGAATGGCGCACACCTGCTCTATCGTATCGACCTGCCGAATGATCCGGCATCTCTTGAGCTGGTAAAGCAATGCCTGGAGACGCTTTCCGTCCTATTCTCTGATGACCTTGCCAATATCGATACGGCGAACCACAATGCGGCAAGGATCTGGAAACTCTACGGGACCGTGAGCAGAAAGGGTGACAACACAAAGACCCGGCCTCACCGAAGGTCCAGGGTAATTACTGGCCCGGAATGTATCGAGGTAGTAAGTAAGGAACAGCTTGAACGGCTGGCCGGCGCCCTCCCGGTCGCCCCCGCTGCACCGGCAGCGGCCCGGCCCAAGGCCCGGGGCCAGCCTGCTACCAGTCTTGTCCTGCCAGCATGGCTCGCTGACCATGGGATCGGTGTAGCCAACCAGAAAGACATCAAGGGGG
>JAPKXR010000306.1 GCA_026394715.1 Methanomicrobiales archaeon
CCTCCGGGCGGGTCTGGAACACAACGAGAAGGTTTTCTACATCGTTGATGCCCGGACTAAAGATGTGGTGATCAATTACCTGAAAGATGATGGTATTGATGTCGATTATTACCTGAAGAAAGGACAGTTCGCCGTTCTTACAATTGCTGATGCATACATGAAGGACGGGATTTTCGATCCCGACAGAATGATAGTTCTCCTCACGTCTGAAACCAAAAAAGCACTGGATGAAGGGTATAGTGCGCTCAGGGTGACCGGTGAAATGTCATGGGCGCTTCGCGGGCTGCCCGGGTCAGAACGGTTGATTGAATATGAGAATAAACTCAACACCTTTTTCCCGGGCAGCAAATGCCTTGCCATCTGCCAGTATGACCGGCGCCGTTTCGATGCCGATATCCTCCTGAATATTCTCCTGACCCACCCGTTCGCGTTTATCGGTACAGAACTCTATGATAATTTTTACTACACTCCTCCTGAAGTGATCCTCCAACCCGACCAGTCAGAAATGACACTGGACCGGTGGATCGCAAATCTCGTGGATCGCAAGGTAGCAGAACAGGCACTCCGGGAGAGTGAGGAGAAATACCGCACGCTCTTTTCCGGAATGCCGAGTGGTGTTGCAGTCTATGAGGCGGTTGATGATGGTGAAGACTTCGTATTCAGGGATTTCAACGCAGTGGGAGAGGCCATTGAACATGTCCACAAAGAGGAAGTCATCGGCAGGCGCGTCACGGAAGTATTCCCCGGCGTGAAAGAGTTCGGTGTCTTTTCTGTCTTCCAGCGGGTATGGAGGACCGGGAATCCCGAGTTTTTCCCCATGGCAGTCTACAGGAATCTGCGGGACCCCGGCACATGGCGGGAAAGCTGGGTATACAAACTGCCAACCGGAGAAATTGTCGCTATCTATAATGATGTCACCGACCGAAAACGTGCAGAAGAAGAACTCCAGACCCACCAGACAGAATTGACGATGCAGAATGAAGAGCTGCGTGCAATCCAGCAGGATCTCCAGGTGTCACGGGACCAGTATATGGATCTCTATGACATGGCTCCCGTGGGATACCTCACCATTAGTGAGAAGGGGATTGTCCTTAAAGCAAACCTCACCTCAGCAACCCTGCTCAACGTGGAACGGCGCACTCTCGTCAACGCACCGTTGTCCCGGTTCATTGTACCCGAAGACCAGAACACGTACTACCTGCACCGGAAGTACCTCATTGACACGAAACAGAAGCAGTCGTTTGAACTGAAAATACAACGGCAGGGAGGAAGCTCCCCAATCTGGGCTCATATAATTATGGAACTGGCTCAGGTGGAGGAGGGAGATGCGGAAGTCAGTAATCTTATCATGATTGATATCACCGCCCGGAAACAGGCAGAAGAGGCGCTTCGTGAGAGCGGACAACGGTTCATCTTCTCGCTGGAAGCGGCAGATATCGGTGCATGGGAGCTTGATCTGGTGACGCATACGGCATGGAGATCGCTTCGCCATGATCAAATCTTCGGTTATGAAAAACTTCTCCCGGAGTGGACGTATGAAATGTTCCTCGACCATGTCCTTCCTGAAGACCGGTCCATTGTGGACACAAAATTCGGGCAGGCAATGAAAAATTTCCTGAACTGGGACTTCGAATGCCGCATCCGCAGGAACGATGGTACCATCCGTTGGATCTGGGCAAAGGGACACCCGGAGTATAATGACCTCCTTGAGCCGAAAAAGATGTTCGGGCTTGTGCAGGATATCACCGAGCGCAAGCGGGTGGAGGAAGCACTGCGGGAGAGCGAGGAGAAATACCGCACATTGATTGAAACAACCGACACAGGCTTTGTCTTTATTGATCAGGGTGGTTTAGTGCTTGATGCAAATCCCGAATATGTGCGTCTTACCGGACACCGTGATTTGAAAGAAATCTTTGGCAGGAGTGTTATAGAATGGACTGCCGATTATGAAAAAGAAAAAAATGCAGCAGCAGTCAAGACCTGCTTTGAGAAAGGCTCCATAAGAAATTTGGAAATTGACTACGTGGACTCAAAAGGCAACATCACCCCCATTGAGATTAATGCAACATGCATAGAAATTGGGGGGAAAACACAAACTAAAACGATATGTCGCGACATCACCACCCGCAAA
>JAPKXR010000038.1 GCA_026394715.1 Methanomicrobiales archaeon
GACGGTGAGGATATCCCTCAGGACAAAAGCCGTTCTTGATGACCTGAAAATTCATCCAAAGGAGAGTTATGATGACGTAATAGGGCGCCTATCTCACCTTGCGTATGACAATGAGCCCATAACCGATGAAGAGTTGCAGGCACTCAGGGAGGGTTTGGATGATATCAAAACAGGGCAGACCAGATCCCTTGAGGAAATTATGAAAGACCTTGGTGATGACAAAATCGTGGAAGTGTCGGGGAAGAATGGGGTACCAGGTTAAATTCTCTCAAAAGGCGGAGAAAAGTTTTAAGAAGATACCACAATTCGCCCGTGTAAAAATTGGAGCCGCACTCAAATCTTTTGCAGAAGACATTTATGGGCATCATGATGTAGTCAGGATCAAAGGTGGCCCAAAGGATATTGCAGGTTATCGTATCCGTGCAGGGGGGTACCGTGCTTCTTTTTTCATCTGGCATGATGTTATGACCGTGTTTGTTATTGAGGTTGGAAAGAAAGAAAATTTTGAGTATCGATGAGTCATGTAGACTTATATTTGGATTGAAAAAAGTTCCAATGCATCGCAAGGCCGGGGTGACGATGCAAAGATCCGAAGAAGTCGGGATGGAGCCTGGGCAAAAAATGGGATATCAGCTATTCTCTGAAGTGATTAAATCTCAGGTTATATTAGTATGAAAACAATAGTACTAGCAAGCAGTAATGGAACCATTATGACACGAAGTATGATCATAAAGCGGAACAATGAAACTATCAAAGGCGTCATTATTTCGGATAGGGTTCTGGAAATGGCACACATCCATGAGAATGATGTGAAAATTGAGGTCTTTGATCGGGAGATACATATTGTGCCTCATCTAATCTCAGGTAAGAAAAAACGTCTTTCACACAATTCGCCTTTGATGAAATTTGTAGGTATAACTGATGTAAATGGAGTGAGCGGGAGGGATCACGATACCTGCCTCTACTCAGCAGCGAATTAATCCCGTTCTTATCGATACCAGCGCCCTTTTTGCGATTATCAACACCCGTGATGTGGATCATATCCTGGCAAAAGAATACTTTACCATGCTTTGTGAAAAGAGGACAACTGGCATTGTCACGAATTTCATCCTCTCTGAAATCTATACTCTCACAATGATGAAAATTAGGAAACGTGTTGCGATTGAATTCATCAGTTCTCTCCGAAATTCCCTGGAGATTGAACGCGTTACACAAACCGATGAAGATCGGGCATGGGAAATCCACCCAAACTACAAAGATCAGGACTTTTCCTATGTTGATGCTACCAGTTTTGCAGTCATGGAACGGCTGAGTATCACGCATGCGTTTGCCTTTGATGACCACTTCTCCTGGTTCCCATCGATAAAGAGAGTTCCTGAGTAATTAATGGTTTATTATGGAAACTTAACAGTTTTCTTTTGGTTTGTCCGATGCGCCCACATTAAGGATTTCTTATTGGTTATTGTACTGGGTAGGACGGTTTTCCCACCGGTTCACCATGCCCATTTCCCGCAATAAACCCCAGGTCCGTCCTGTCCAACCGATCTAAAACATATCTCACCTTCGCAAACGGTTGATGTAAATTTATGGCAACCTTTTTCGTTTGAGGAAAGAGAGTATAGAATAATAAAAGCGGGAAAGGGAAAACCCGGGTACTTTCCACCATCGACACCTGCATCTCATTCCACAGGGTGATTCTAACGACATTCGACGACGCTGATGCCGAACTGATTGACACCAAGGGAGCAACCCGCTGTTCGTCCGACGTTTCCGCCCTGATCAACCACTACCGGGCTTTTTCCACTACGTTGCCTGGCGAACTCGGCAATCGGGGTCGTGAAGCGACCACCCACAGAATCATCTGCGACAGGGGAGAGAAAGACTAAAGCAGCATAGGTCCCAGCCAAAGTA
>JAPKXR010000116.1 GCA_026394715.1 Methanomicrobiales archaeon
AAATTGAGAAAGCTTTTTCTGTTGTTGTATGAACCCCAGATCGTCTTTCAGGGAAACCCTGGTTTCCAGAAATATTCCCAGTGTTGATAACTGCGAAACCAAAAAGCCCCTCATTTTTTAAACGATTTAAACCTCTTTTGAGGACTACTGGCCCTCAGCCGGTCGGGCAAAACCAGTGATGCAACGACGAGAAAAAATAAATTACCCAAATATCTGCTTTGACAACTCAAGAGCTTCCACTGCCGGAAGTTTTTTCCCGGTCAGAAACTCGATGCACGCCCCACCACCCGTTGAAATGTGGGTAAAGTGCTTACCAAGCCCGAGCTTTTCGATTACTGCAGCGGTATGCCCCCCACCAACAACTGAGAAATCCACTTGCGAGGCGGCTTTCAGGAGTTCAATAGTCCCTGTCGCAAAATCAGGCTCCTCGAACACTCCGGCGGGCCCGTTGAATACCACGGTCCCAGCAGCCTTTAATTGTTTTGACAGCACGCTGATGGCATCCATCCCAAGGTCAAGGACCGGCGCATCCCGGGGTATCGCGCTTGCGGGAAATTCCACACGCCGGTTCCCTTCCCGGACTGCAACCCACTCAGGAACGATAATTCGCTCCCGGTAATGGTCAAGGAGGTCCCGGGCATTCGCGATCTCCGCATCGTACTTCAGCTGGTGGACCAACTGCGTAGAAGGTGATCCGATATCAAAACCCTGAGCGATAAGGAATACATTCGCAACAACACCAATGACCATAACCTCGTCGGCAATATTGTGTTCAAGGACATGCCGGGCAACTGCCATCGAATCATCGACCTTGGTACCTCCAAGCACCATGCAGACGGGTTTCGGTGCCCCGGTAAATACCCGGCTCAATGTTGAGACTTCCTTCTCCATCAGGAGACCGGCAGCCGACTTCATGACCAGCGGGAGCCCGACAACCGTAGGCTGCGAGCGGTGAGCCGTCCCGAATGCATCGTTGATAAAAATATCCCCCATGTCTGCAAGTTTTCGTACAAGATGGGTTTTTTTTGCATCTTCGGGTTTTAATGTCAGGTTTTCTTCTGCATTAAACCGGACATTCTCAAGCATGAGCACTTCCCCGGAACGCATATTCCGGACAGCGTCCCGTGCTGCGCTCCCAAAAATATCATCGATATAAAAAACTGAACGCCCGAGCATCAGGGATAATTTTTCTGCATGGGCTTCCAGAGTCGTGAAATCCTTTTTGCCAGGACGGCTCTGGTGCGTCACGATCACGACACGGCTCCCCTTCAGGGCCTGTATCGTAGGGATATGTTCACGGAACCGTTTGTCGTCGAGAATAAGGTTTGAT
Organism: Methanomicrobiales archaeon; assembly: GCA_026394715.1. Lineage (GTDB taxonomy): Archaea > Halobacteriota > Methanomicrobia > Methanomicrobiales > Methanospirillaceae > CAIKOD01. The sequence continues at coordinate 1,331 of JAPKXR010000116.1, forward strand.
GTGGGGTCGATGGGGGAGTTGAGGTCGAGCCTGAGCAGGACCGTCTTTCCATCAGTTCCCATTTCATTCAGTGTGCCGATCGGCATCTGCACCTCATGATTATAATTATGCCTTCATTCTTGCCTTGATCTTCTTCAGGCGGAAGAGTTCTTCCCGTTCCATCTCATCGAGGCGCATCTTGATAAAGTCCCGCGCCTCGGATAGTTCCGGGATCACCTTGAACTCCAACGCATTAACGCGCCGCTTCGTGGACTCAATCTCGCTGAGGAGCCGTTTCATTGTGGTCTCGATCTCAGCACTTTCGATGATCGCCTCAACGAGCTCCTCAAAGGAGGTCGCCGTCTCATCGATGATTGAGGTCGTACCGAGGATACCGTACCCACGGTCAACCAGGCTCTTTCTCACCTTCGAAGACTCAATTTTTGGAACGACGACACCCATGATATTTTTGGAGGTCAGGGTGATCTGGGGGACCTCCTTGACGGAGAATGCCGCTGATTTTACCCCGATTGCCCCTTCGACGGTGTTCGCAAGCGCCATGCTCTCGACTGCCCGCTGGTATTTCTGCAGCAGTTCTCCGCGGCTGTCTTTTGCATCCGCAAGGACCTTGAAAAATTCAAGGATCAGTCCGTCACGCTTCATCTTGAGAATTTTATAGCCCCGCTCGGAGAGCGCAATCCGCCGCTTAAGGCCGATCAGTTCTGAACGTGTTGGCTTAACATCTCTGAGCGCCATTGTGACGTCACTCCTTAGTTGCCCCTGCTTTGAACTTGGGATGATACTTGCTTATGAGGTCACGGTCGATACGGGTGAGCTGCTCCACGGGTAACGTCGAGAGCAGGTCCCAGCCGAGGTCGAGCGTGTCCACGATCGTCCTGTCCTCGTCATATCCCTGTTTCACAAACCGCTGTTCGAAGAGGTCCGCAAACTCAAGGAGCATCCGGTCACGTTCTGAAAGGGCATCCTTACCCACAATCGCGACCAGGCCACGGAGGTCGTTCCCTTCCGCGTACCCGGCATACATCTGGTCAGAGACCTTTTTGTGGTCTTCCCTTGTATGACCTTTACCGATACCAAGGTTCATCAGGCGCGACAATGAAGGCAGCACGTTGATGGGTGGGTAGATACCCTTCCGGTGGAGCTCACGGGAGACCACGATCTGTCCTTCGGTAATGTACCCGGTAAGGTCAGGGATCGGGTGCGTGATATCGTCACCTGGCATCGTAAGGATCGGGATCTGTGTCACAGAACCTTTCAGGCCCTTGATGATCCCTGCACGTTCATAGATGCTTGCAAGGTCGGTGTACATGTAACCGGGGTAACCACGGCGACCAGGCACTTCTTCACGGGCTGCGCCGATCTGACGGAGTGCTTCACAATAATTGGTCATGTCGGTAAGGATAACCAGCACGTGCATACCCAGTTCGAATGCAAGGTACTCTGCCGTTGTAAGGGCAAGACGCGGCGTGATAATCCGTTCGACTGCCGGGTCGTCAGCAAGGTTTAAGAATACCACCGCACGCTCGAGCGCTCCTGTGCGCTCAAAGTCCTTCATGAAGTGGTTGGCCTCTTCCTTCGTGATACCCATCGCAGCAAAAACCACGGCAAACGGTTCTGTGGAACCGATCACTTTTGACTGCCGGGCGATCTGGAGTGCGATATTATTGTGGGGAAGACCTGCTGCCGAGAAAATCGGGAGCTTCTGGCCCCGGACAAGTGTGTTCGTCCCGTCGATGGTCGAAATACCCGTCTGGATAAACTCGTTTGGTGATGCACGCGCATAGGGGTTGATGGCAGCACCGGTGATGTCCAGGCGTTTTTCCGGGACTATTTCCGGGCCACCGTCAATCGGTTTCCCGCCACCGGAGAGGATACGTCCGAGCATCTCCTTTCCGACAGGCATCTTGATCGTCTCTCCGGTGAAACGGACGCCACTGTCTCTCCCGATACCGGCGGTTGTCTCAAAAACCTGTACCACGACAAGATTATCGCTCGTGTCGAGCACCTGCCCGCGTTTGATGGTTCCATCAAAGGTCACAATGTTGACCAGCTCGCCGTACCCGATAGGTTCGGTCTTCTCGACAAACACGAGTGGACCGGCAATTTTTGAAATCGTCCTGTATTCCTTCATGCTGCCGCCCTCAGTGCATTGAATTCTTCGTCCATCTCTTTCGCAATTTTCTCGAGCTCAGGTTTGTAGTCCTTTATGAACTTGATCTGGGGCAGTTCGTTCTTCGCTTTCGAACCAATAATCTGTGAGGGAGTCACGCCGGCTGCCTGTGCAGTCGCCGAAAGGTCGGCGAACAACTTGATCGACTTCATAATATCGTACTGCTTCTTCATGTCACAGAACGTGTCGACTTCGTCGTAGGCATTCTGCTGGAGGAAGATTTCACGTATCATGCGGGCAACTTCGATCGTGATCTGCTCGGTCTCAGGCAATGCGTCTGACCCGACCAGCTGCACGATCTCCTGGAGTTCGGCCTCTTTCTGGAGGACTTCCATCGCCCAGGACCTCAATGTGTTCCACTCGGGTGAGACCTCGCGGTCGTACCAGTCGTGGAGGGTATCAAGATACAGGGAGTCGGAGTTCAGCCAGTTGATGGCCGGGAAATGACGCCGCTGCGAGAGTTTCGCATCGAGCGCCCAGAATACCTTGACGATACGGAGGGTATTCTGCGTAACCGGCTCGGAGAAATCTCCACCCGGCGGGGATACGGCACCGATAACTGATACGGAACCATTTCCGCCAGCAAGTGTAATTACAAGCCCTGCACGTTCGTAGAACTCCGAGAGCCGGGCCGCAAGGTATGCAGGGTACCCTTCTTCACCGGGCATTTCTTCCAGACGTGATGAGATCTCACGCATTGCTTCTGCCCACCGCGAGGTGGAATCTGCCATCAGCGAGACATCGTACCCCATATCGCGGTAATACTCCGCAATTGTGATACCGGTATACACCGATGCTTCTCTTGCTGCCACCGGCATGTTGCTCGTGTTGGCGATAAGGACCGTCCTCTCCATCAGGGGTTTACCGGTCTTTGGGTCGACGAGTGCCGGGAATTCCGTCAGCACTTCGGTCATTTCATTGCCGCGTTCACCGCAACCGATGTAGACCACGATCTCCGCGTCACTCCACTTTGCAAGCTGCTGCTGGGTAACGGTCTTACCACTACCGAACGGTCCCGGGATTGCCGCGGTCCCGCCTTTTGCGATAGGGAAAAGGCCGTCAAGGATCCGCTGGCCGGTAATCAATGGGATCTCCGGGTTCAGCTTTTCTTTTACCGGTCTTGGAACACGTACTGGCCAGCGCTGCATCATCGTAAGCGAAGTGCCGTCCTCGAGGACACACACTACATCATCGACGGTAAAAGAACCTGACTTAATGCTTTTTACCGTGCCCCCCTTCTGATTCGGCGGGACCATGACTTTGTGAACAATATTTGTTTCCTGCACTTCACCAATGATACTCCCGCCGATGACCTTGTCACCTTCTTTGACCAGGGGCTTAAATTCCCACTTCTTGTCGTGGGGTAGCCCTGGTGCAGAGACACCACGTTCGATGAAATTTCCCATCTTGTCGACAAGGACGCTTAATGGACGCTGGATACCATCGTAGATATTGGTCAGGAGACCGGGTCCGAGTTCAACCGCAAGAGAGAGGCCTGTATTCACCACAGGTTCCCCGGGCCTGATGCCGGAAGTGTCTTCGTAGACCTGGATGATGGTTTCCTCACCCTGGATCTTGATGACTTCGCCCATCAGGGCCTCGTTCCCGACTTTGACTACGTCGTACATGTGGGCATCGAAATTCACTGCCGTGACTACCGGCCCTGAAATCCTTTTAAGAACACCCAGTTTGTCGATTTTTGAATCTTTTTCTTTCACTTCCACAGATCAACACCCACTGATCTCTTGATTCTCTCTCTCATGGACAACCCGCCTTCTTCCCCGCCGATTGCGATTACGGTTGGTTTTACCGAATTTTCAAGCTGTGTCCTGAGCCGTCCCGGGATCCGGTTCATATCACTGTTGTTCAGGACAAGGATCCCGACTTCGTTGTCCCCAAGAACTCCGTTGATATATTCTGTGAGTTTCGCTTCGTTTTCTGCTGCATACGTCTTCCTGATACCGGCAAGCCGGAACCCTAAGATGAACTCACTGTTACCTATGACTGCAATCTCCATCTACATCACCAGGTACCCTTTTATCCGATCAGTGGAGAGTTTTGATTCCTTTCCACGGGCAATAGCACGCAGATTGAAGACCTCGTACTTTTTCTTCTCGAGGTACACAAGGATCGGGTGGATCGAAAACGGGTTAAGTTTTGCCATTTTCTCCATCTGCTCAATCTGCACTTTTATCAGGTCAATCTCTATCTCCCGGATCGGCTTTTCTCCGCGCAATTTGTCAAGCACCGCAAGGAGGGTCTTTACACGGACCTTTTCCATCAGGGCATCAATAAACTCATTCTGGTCAGTGATGCCATTTAACCGGTGTAATTCTTCCACAGAAAAAGTCCCGCCGGGGATCATCATCTCCCGTGCGTCCTCCTGGACCGTATCGACACGGAGCCGGAAGAGATTCCTGATATTGGTGATATCGATATCAAGGCTGATATATTTGAGGAAGAGGTCCCCACCCTTCATCACGTTCGCATCGTTGATGAGGTTCCGGTAGAAGTCTTTGTACAACTCGTTCTCCATGTGTGACAACGAGTTACTCTGGACCGCCAGGGGGAATTCCTTTGCAACAACAGGGTACAAATTCTTCCCCTTAAGTGCTTCAACGATTCGGTCTGGTGAGTCCTCAATTAACAACCGGTCAAGGAATACCCGGTCAAGCTCACCCGCCGGGATCAGGACCTCCTTAATTTTTCCGATCTTCAGGCCCTGTCGTTTGCCCCGTAGAATAGTCAGGATATTCTGAATATCCCAGCGTCTCAGGTAGGCCTGGGTAAATGCCTTGAGGGTCCCGGGGGTGATTGCGATAATTGCCTGGTACTCCTTGGCAAGGTTCCATGACAGGGCGATCTCGAGCAGGTCAATGCCATGGAACGAGGCACTCAGCTCGTCAATCTCCCGCTTGTACTCAAGTTCTTCTATTGACCGGGTGATCTCAGGGAGGCTCATATTCAGCATCCTGAGGTACTCTTCTTTCGGCAGGAGTTTTGATTTCCTGACCCGCATCCTTGTACAGACATAAATGTAAGGAGCTGGTCCAGCTCTCACTTCAGCCATGCTACTACCTCCTTACCTGAACAGGATATCGGACGCATCCTTCAGCCCTGTTTCCCATACACGATCCAGAAATGTGCGGTAACTCAGATCGATCTGCAGGGTACGGTCGTTACTCTCGATGATGACCCCACCTTCAATATCCTTCACATCCCCGGGGGAATACCCCAGAAATTCTCCTTTTTGTGCGATTATCTCCTTAAGGGCAGGCATATCACGTGCGTTGCAGTGTACAACCCCTTCGGAGATCTGTTTTTTTGCGTCTGAAAGAAGTGCCCTGATTGCCTCCTTGTGGAAACTATCCGGCAGCTTGTTAAGGGATTCCAGGGCGTTACGGTATGTTTCATCGAGCAGTGCCTTCTGGGCATTGAGAAGATTTCTCTTTACCAGAAGGTTTGCGGCAGAGACTTCCTGGCTCTCGATATGCCGGACCTGCTTTTCGATAGACTCCTCTGCAGCGAGCTTGATCTTCGATGCCTTTTCCTGGCTTCCGGATAGGATATATTCTACATCCTTCCGGGTCTGCTCGCGGATTGTATCCGCCTCTTTCTGCCCTTTGGCCCTGATCTCTCCGACGACTGCTTCCAGTCCCATGATCTACTCCAATTAGCTGAATAACAGTAGGAGTGCGACCACAAGTCCGAAGATAACAATCGTTTCAGGGATGACCGTAAACAGCAGGGCAAGACCGAAAATGTCCTTGTTTTCTGCTGTGGCCCCAACGGCCGCCGAACCAATTGCCATCTCGGCAACTCCAGTACCAAGTCCTGTTAGACCAACTGCGAGTCCTGCGCCTATTGCCTGAAATCCTTTCTGCGATGCCTGCATGAGTGCGAGATCTGTAGCTGCTGTTGCTATAATTTCTGCTGCCATAATTAATCCTCCGTAAATCTTCGAATCATTCCAAATGGATTATATTTTACGCCTCAACCTTTGTAGAACTTGGTGAAGAATTCGACATACTGCAACCTGAGGGACTGAAGCCCTCCACCAATAAGCCCAAGCACGCCATTACCAATGTGACCGACAATAAAGACGAGCACACCGACGAGGATGATGATAACACTTATTGGTGTAAAATTCTGGAGCTGTGGCGTAATGATCATGCCAATGGCAATCAGGTTGACGACCATTGCGATTGCTACTGAAGAGAGACCAACTGCCACAAGACGGGCAAATGATAACGTATGACTGATAATAGTAGGTATCTCAACGATTTCAAGTGGATTATCTCTTCCAATAAATACGATACCAAGCACAAGCATCACGGCACCGATCAGTGCAGCAATGTTAAGCCCTGCTATCAATGCGGGAAACACGGTTAAGTCGGGCATATATGGAATCGGGAATGCCGACCAGATCATTGATAAGACACCCCACATCACGAAAATCCAGCCTACATTAGCCAGCACGGCTTTCATGCGGTGTGAACCATGGTCCATTCGGGCATGGTTGATTATTCCCAGTACCCGTCCGAGTGTGATGTACACGATTCCTATCCAGATCGACATGACCAGCAGTCCCGGAATTGCGGCCCCTTCACCATGTGAAGTCCCTATGTTCATGTGCCGCGAGAATATCAGGGGTTCCCAGAGTAATTTGAACCCGAGAAATTCTGAATACAAAAGCCCGAATATAATCGATGCGATTCCAAAAATCGCGAGTAGGTTCACCAGTTGTGCTCCGTCCCCGCTTTTGATGTAATGGCGCAACACCAGGCTTAGTACTAACAGCAACAACCCGTAGCCGACGTCTCCAAGGATTAACCCGAAGAATAGCGGAAACACAAACGCAATGATCAGTGTAGGGTCGATCTCTGTGTACTTCG
>JAPKXR010000063.1 GCA_026394715.1 Methanomicrobiales archaeon
CACACAATGTCTAAATCTATTCCGAAATACTCATGGGTTATTTTGTTTCTCATTCCAATGATTTCTTGCCATGGTATCTCTGCGTGACCTTCCTTTAAAGGTATGGGAACGTTCTTCGCTGCCTCGCCTATAACTTCAAGGCTTCTCACGACTGCTTTCATAGTTTTCCTGTCTTTAATGAAAGTATCATAATTCATACCAGCAGTGAACTCTCTTATATCTTCTATTGACTCAAGAATATCATTCAGATAATCAATGGCCTGCCTGTCTTTATACATTTTCCAGTTCTTGCATGATTCTTCTCCCGATATAGGGCTTCAGTGCCTTTCTCGTGACAAGATCAACTTTTATGCCAAGCAAGTCGGCAAGATATGTTTCCAGTTTCATAAATTTGATAAACCCAATCGGTTTTTCGAATTCAACAAGTATATCGATATCGCTCTGTTCGATTTGTTCTCCTCTCACATATGAACCGAAAAAACCGATTTCTTTAACGCCATAATTGTTTTTCAATTTCAGTTTATGTTCATTGATAATGTTTTTCATTTCTCTAAGAGTTTTCATCATTACAACACCCTTCTATGTTAACTTAAGAAGAGTATATCAGATAAAAGTTTTCTGGTGAAGGTTTTTTATTTCAAAGTTGCTATCCCTTCCAAGTCATACTGAGGGGTTTCGGGAATTCCTCCTCTAAAACCTCACCGGGATGAATGTTTGGCAGTTTATCCATGGTTTCTCCTTATTAATATCTTTCTTTTTTGATTTTCGGGCTTAAATTGGATAAAATGAATAAAATACAGTATACGAGAGCCCGTTGTGTTACATGTACCAGTAAACATCGGAGATTGTCAAACAAACTTCATTAAGGAGATTTCACACAGGTCTCCTTCTTCCACTCCCGTCACGCGAATAGTGCCCGAATTCGCTGATAATGAGTTGTTCACCGGAAAAAACCGGGCCTTCCCTGCATACGCGGAGTCCGGAGGGGTCGATACAACAGGAACCGCATACACCACAACCGCACTTCATATACCGGTGGAGGCTGAATTTTCCGCGCTCCAGAAGACCTTCATCGTGGAGGCGGAGGAGGACCGAAGACATCATTTTTTCCGGCCCGCACACACATACCTGTGAATACGAATCAAGGGACAGGCCATCCATACCCTGCACCGCAAACCCCAAATTTCCGGCAGAACCATCATCTGTCATTATTTTAAGTTCAGTAACTTCATTCAGCCTCTTCCGGAAGAGGAGTTCATCTGCGTTTCGCGCCCCAAGGATGAATGTTGAAACTACACCCGTCATGGCGAGGGGCAGGAGGGGTGCAGCACCTACACCACCCGCAATTGCGAGGGTTGCAGGCTTCAGTTCGAACCCGTTGCCCAGCGGCCCCCTGATACCGATCATCTCACCTGCCTCCAGGGCAAGGAGGGCTGCTGTCGCGTCGCCTGCGTTCTGGACGGTGATTGAAGATGGTGAGGACAGTGCCATCGGAACTTCGTCAACACCCGGGACCCAGACCATGACAAACTGCCCGGGATTGAATGAGAACCGGAAATCAAACCTGATGGTCGAGACAGAAGGTGTCTCTCTCACAACCTCCGTAATCCGGACACCTTCCGGGAGGTGATCACCCATGCGCACACCCCACGATCTCCTCCGGGCGCATACCGTCAGGTGAGTAGAGCGCGTCACGGATCGAGCCGAATATATCCCCGTCATGGATTACAGCACTGCCCACCTGGACTGCAGAGGCCCCCGCCATCATCATCTCGACCACATCGTGTGCAGATGAGACCCCGCCACAACCGATAACGGGAATACTGCATGCCTCGTAGAGCTCATAGACACACCTGACGGCGATGGGGAATATCGCCGGGCCCGATAATCCGCCGAACCTGTTGCCGAGGACCGGGCGCCTGAGGTCGGTGGAGATCCGCATCGCCTTGACGGTATTAATGGCAACGATCCCATCCGCACCACCCCGCTCGGCAGCAACCCCGCATTCGGTGATGTCAGTGACATTCGGTGTGAGTTTCACCCACACCGGCATCCCGAGAGACTTGACTGCCTTCGTACATGCCTCGACCATGCCGGGATCGTTCCCGATGGCAGCCCCGTACCCTTCAGCATGCGGGCAGCTCAGGTTCAGCTCGATCCCGGACACCCGGCCAGAAAACCATGAGGCGACCTCCAGGAACTCCGCGGGATTCCCGCCAAAAACGCTGGCAATAACAGGTTTCCCACTAACGGGGGTCAATTCAGTTAAGAAGTCTTTCGATGGGTTGGGGAGGCCCATCGCATTGATCAGGCCGCCGTTGATCTCGGCAAAACATGGACCGGGGTGCCCTTCATGCGGAAATGGCCCAATTGATTTGGTGACTACCGCCCCTGCCCCTGTTGAAAGAATACGGGCGAGCGACGCGCCGGTTGTCCCGAGGACTCCTGCCGCAAGGATAAGATGGTTATCCATCCGGACACCACCTACCGTGACACTGCCACAATTCAGCCTGATCATCCAGAAGAATGATGGTTTTGATTGTAATTATTTATTCTCGTGAAAACCAATAGTAGAAGTCATGACATGCCTTTCGGTACTGGGGGCAGGAAAGATTGGGGGCGAAGTGGCGTACCTCGCGTCCGTGCTCGGTATCATCGATAAACTGATCATCTATGATGTAAATAAGCCGTTTCTCAACGCTCAGGTGCTGGACCTTATGCATGCCGGTCTCGATATCGAGATCAGTACTGATCCCTGGACCACCAAAGAATCAGATATCTGCGTGTTCGCTGCAGGTTTTCCAAGGGACCCTTCCGTAAAAACGAGGGCGGACCTCCTCCGCGTGAACCTGCCTGTCGCGGAGCAATGCAGCAAACCACTCCATGATTATGACGGTGTACTGATCACCGTGACAAATCCGATGGACGTGAACAACTTTTTCTTTGCGGAAGAGACCGGTATTGATCCCCGGCGGTGCATCGGCTTCGGCGGGCAGCTTGATAGTGCCCGGTATGCCGTCGCCCTGAAGAAAAGGGAGATCCATGGGCAGGCATGGGTAATTGGTGACCATGGTGAACACCAGGTACCGATTTTTTCAACTCTCCCGGACAAGGTTGCAAAATCCACCAGGGAAGAGGTGCTTACTGAACTGCGGGGTGCGAGCATGGAGATCATACATGGCAAAGGAGGTACCGTGTTCGGGCCTGCATGGCATATTACGGACCTTATCCGGATGATTTCCAGGGATAGCCGTTCACTCATCACCTGTTCATGTGTCCTCTCGGGAGAATACGGGATCGAGGGCTGCTCACTCGGCGTCCCTGCAAAAGTCGGAAGAAACGGGATTCACAAGATAGAGGAATGGAAGCTCGACGACTGGGAACAGTCTCATTTACAGGCAGCGGCTGAAAAAACCATAGAACTCTGCAGGAGAGTGGATGACTGAACCGGTGGCATCAGACCCGAAGTCCGGCACCAGGACGGGACAGGAAGAAACCCAGGTTCCGGGCACCCTGAAACTCGGAATAAACCAGGTGGAATACAGCAATACCCCGGATGGCCCACTCATTCATATATTCGGGCGGGACGAGCACGGGCAGGCACTGCACCTCCAGGTAACAGGCTTTAAACCTTATTTTTACGTTCCGGCCGGCGAAGCAGATGGACAGCCTGTTGCCCAGTCGATCACCGCTGACAAGGATAACACCTACTATTCGATCCACCGTGAGCCGTTGCGGCGGCTCTATACCCAGCGCCCGGGTGACGTGCGGGAACTACGGGAAAAATACCACCATTGTGAGGCGGACATCCCGTTTGCAACCCGTTTCCTGATCGATTCAGGCCTCACCGGGGGTGTAGAGGCCCCCACCCCGGTCGCTGACTACCGGGACCTGAAAAAGTCAGGTGTGTCTTCCCCGGCCCGTGTCTGCATGCTTGATATCGAGTGCGAGGACGAGCGAGGTTTTCCAGAACCGGAACGCGACAGGATCATCTGCCTGACGGCCTGGGACTCGTTTGATGACCATTACACCACGTTTGTTTCAAGCCCCACCGGGGAAGCCCATGACTTTTCTGCCCGGATTGCGACCGGGGGTCTGAAGAACGGCTGTTTCGCGGAACGCAGGCATTCAATCTGCACGTATGCCGGTGAAAAGGCAATGCTGGGCGGTTTCATTGACTACATCAGGAAAACGGACCCAGACATCCTCTCGGGATGGAATTTCGTCGATTTCGACATGCCTTATATCACGGGAAGGATGGAGGCAATCGGCCTTAATGCCACCCGTATATCAAGATTATCAGGACAGACGGAACGAAATGCCGTCCGCGGGCGCGCGCTCTTTGACCTGCTGTCAGGATACAAAAAGATGCAACTCTCCGAGCGTGAGTCCTACAGGCTGGATGCAATTGCCCAGGCAGAACTGGGCGATGCGAAAGTCCGTTATAAAGGTGGGGTGAGTGATCTCTGGAAGAGCGACCCCGAGCTTCTTGTGGAATATAACTTCAAAGACGTGGAACTATGTGTCCGGATAAACCAGAAAAACAGCATTATTGAATTTTATCGTGAGATTGCGCGGTATGTCTGGTGTCCGCTCGACCGGACCCTGAATTCCTCGAATGTTATCGATATTTATATTCTCAGAAAGGCACATGGCCGTTATGTCCTTCCATCAAAGGGTTCGGCTGCAGCCAACGAGTTTGAAGGAGCTACCGTCTTCGACCCGAGCCGCGGCCTGCGTTCGAACGTCGTGGTCCTCGATTTAAAATCGCTTTATCCAATGGCGATGATGACGATCAATGCGTCCCCGGAGACAAAAGACCCTGACGGGGAACTCCGGGCACCGAACGGCATCAGGTTCCGTAAGGAACCGGACGGGCTGACCAGGAGTATCATCGCAGAACTCCTGGGGGAACGCGATGAGAAAAAGCGCCTGCGTAACCTCTATGCATTCGGTTCTCCGGAATATGTGCTCCTTGACCTCCAGCAGAACGTACTGAAGGTAATTATGAACACCTATTACGGGGTGAGCGGGTATACCAGGTTCCGGCTCTATGACAGGGAGATTGGTTCAGCGGTCACATCGGTTGGACGGGCGATTATCGAACATACGAGGGCGGTGATTGAAAAATCAGGATACCGCGTGATTTATGGGGATACCGACTCCTGCATGGTTCAACTGCCCGCCATGGGCATTGAGGAAACGATAGCTGCTGCCCGGGTTATCGAAAAGGAGCTGAACGAAAGTTACAGGGAGTTTGCAAAAAGGGAACTGAATGCCAATACTCACTTCTTTTCTATAAAATTCGAAAAGATCTATGGCAGTTTCTTCCAGGCCGGGAAGAAAAAACGGTATGCCGGCCACCTCACCTGGAAAGAGGGGAAGATTGTCGATGAGATCGACATCGTCGGGTTCGAGATCCGGAGAAGCGATTACCCCCAGATAACGAAACGGGTCCAGATGAAGGTGATGGAGATGATCCTTCACGGTGAGCCCTTTGAAGAGACCCGGAACTACCTCGGAACGATAATAAAAGACTACCGGAGTGGTCGTTATTCCCTAGACGAAATCGGAATCCCGGGTGGCATTGGCAAGCAGCTTGCCGATTACGATATTGACGATGCACATATCAGGGGTGCAAAATATGCAAACCAGCACCTCGGTATGGAGTTTTCAAAGGGCAGCAAGCCGAAACGGGTCTATATCAAGGGGGTTAAATCGAAATACCCAAGGACCGATGTCCTGTGTTTCGAATATGGTGACCAGGTGCCTCCTGAATTTACCATTGATTACGAGATGATGCTCGACAAGACGATCAAGCAGCCAATATCACGGATTATCGAAGCCCTCGGGTGGAACTGGACAAGTATCGACCCGTCAAGGACTACCCTGGCACAGTTTGGGTTGGGATAAGAGGGCGGGAAACTAATTTTTTTTAGAAACGGGGGCCCGATTAAAGACAAGGCCCTCTCTTTTTTCCAGCGATCCAAAATCGTGAAGATCGCAAAGGTATTGTAAAAATTGAAGACCGGCGTATAGTACCCGGGTAAAAAAAGATAAAACGTTCAGGACCTGGAAACGGCACTCAACGATATCGGATCCGTTGAAAAAGTCGCATTTGACCCGTACCACGTCGTAGTACTTGGACGGGGTTATCAGGTGTTACTGATTCAAAGATTTTTTTATCGGTAAAAATTGCCCTGGTATCGTTTTGTGCCTGGTACGTAGCAGTTACCGGCCCGGTTATATTCATTGCAGGGATGTAACGGAATGTCAGGATATTTCCATCCGATACGGCTTCTGCCCTGATAGAAAGGTTTGAAGCATCGGCCTGTCCACGGGCCTGCAGGACCGCAGGAAACATCATGCCGTTCGTGTAGAAAAGCCCGATGGTGATCACGATGATGAACATAACAATACCAATAAAGATTACATTTTGTTTTTCCATTCAGCTGGCTCCTGGCTTTCTCACTAGTGTTATTTTGGTGGATTAAAAAAAGTAACTGCATTTACGGTCCTGTCGATATCCCGGACCATTCATAATCCAAAAAAAACCGTGACAACGAAAAGGTTGAACATCAGAGTAAGACCACCACGAGACCATTGGTGCCCCTCATGAATTTATGCATGAGTGCACCAAACAATCCTGTACCAGATAAAAGTTGTCCAGCCAGGGTCATTCACCAGGGGATTTTCGGGTTACATTCTGACCAGGGGGGAACACTTCGTGAGCGAGAACATTCGTATTCCAAGGATCCTTATCGCAGGGACTCATAGCGGATGCGGGAAAACAACCATTGCACGTGGCTTAATGCAGGCTTTTACCTCGCAGGGACTCGTAGTACAGCCTTTCAAAGTTGGCCCGGACTTCATCGACCCTACACACCATACGACCATCTGCGGGAGAGGCTCGAGGAACCTGGACCCCTTTATGATGGGTGAGAACGGGGTCCGGGAAACATTTGTCCATACATCACGGGGCGCAGACATCGCTGTTATTGAGGGTGTCATGGGGATGTTTGACGGGCTCGACGGGACACTGGAATCCAGTACGGCCCACGTTGCTGATCTGCTGGGGGCCCCGGTACTCCTTGTGGTAGACGTGAAAGGGATGTCCCGAAGTGCCCATGCAATCGTTCGCGGATTTGCCAGTTCCCCTGGAGGAGAACGGATGGCCGGGGTGATCTTCAATCGGTTAGGCAGCGACCGCCATCGGTCACTGATCGAGCGGTCAGCTGACAGGAACATACTCGGGTGGATGAAACGGAGGCCAGGGCTTGAGGTAAAGAGCCGGCACCTTGGACTCGTTATGGCATCCGAGGTCGGGGAGGATGCAGCCGCAGGGGATGCGGTCAACGAAGACTGCGATATCGGGGCGATCCTTGATATCGCACGCAATACCAGCC
>JAPKXR010000079.1 GCA_026394715.1 Methanomicrobiales archaeon
GTCTCAGGAGCAACGACTGCCATTCAGAACGGGGACAAGAACGCCCTGAAGACGTGGCTCGATGAGTTAAGGGCATCGCATACGGGTGAAATCCGTGGGCAAAGAGTAGGGAACAGCCCCTCTTAAGAACGAACACCTCCCTTTTAGGAAGGAATAACCAAAACATTAAATTTTTTCCCTTTTTTGGGGATGAAACTAACAGGTGATATAACCAATGATCCAAAAGCCATTCAATACCGGAAACAGAACCATAATCCCGAAAAATTGCGGGCCGGATATTGCATTTGAGAATAAGCCGGATACAGAAGAACTGCGCGAGACTCCGATGAAACTGCGCCCGGTCATTACCAACATCTGCATATCATTACTGGTAATGGCGATCTTCGCGGTCTGTTTCCGCCTTTAAATAGAAATAAATCCGGGCTCCTGCGGACCCGACCACACCCTTTACAATCAATACGATTTTCCCTTAATTCCTGGGAAACGCCTGAAAGGCCGGTAACTGGGGGTATAAGAGGTGGGGGGTTTTTGGTCCCGGTAACGGAACCGGGCAGGATGGCAGTTGTCATTTTCGATATATCTATAGTCAGGCAGGACAGGATTATATTCAATGAAGACGGGAAAAAAGCGAGGACTCTCCATTACTACACTACTCGTTGCTCTTTTTATACTGGGATGCTTACCCGCGTGTATCCAGCCGACGAATTCAAATTCCGGGCAAGTGATGTCCTATACACCTCAGGCCACGCCAGGTCCTCGTGTGATAGTGCCTGCTGTTACGGAACCCACTACAGGGACCACATTAACGGCGCAAATCGAAGGAGTCGCAATACGAGCCGATGGCCAGGCCATTGCAAATGAGTCTACTGGTGCAAAATATGTGGCTGGATCATCAGTTCAGAAATATCCCGGGGACTCCAGTTACGAAAAAGACCGTGGCTTTGTCATTGTAAAAGTGAATGATAACGTGACCTATACGGTGGGGCAGATTTATTTTGACCCCGAAGTGAGGGTCTGGTTTAAAGTGAACGAAGAATTACTGGTCACCCGGGTGGTCCATGCCGTGGAACGGGATTACCCAGTTCTTAAGGGTACTGTTGACTGGAATAATTTCCCCACGAAACATGGCGTGGTCGACCAGTATGGTACAACGAAGCTCGAGTGGTAGTAGAGAGTATATTACTCTGGGTCTGCTTGTAACCCGGTCAATTCCCAGTCCGCATAATACGTCCCTGGTCTCCGGTATTATCCATGCGTATATCCGTACCTGCCTCCTGGTCCACTCGGTACTTCATTACGAAAAGTTCTATTCATGTCCAATGGCCTGCTTTTATGAGGCATCATTATTATCACCCCTGAGTCTCCAGGCCATTCGCCACCCTGCGGTATTTTTCTGAGTACTGTCCCCAGCTGTGAGAGAGATGATTCTTTTGTGCGGGCTTGTACCCCGCATGACCCGCGCCACACGGATAATTAACCCGCTCACGTACTGTTTCGTTTCTTCAAGGTTAGGTCCAACCGGCCGACTTTTCTAAAAATATTCTCTCCCCTTTTGTTCCCGGGTAACAAAGGGATAACTGGTATGAAGGCCACGGTTGTCACTGCTGTCAGATCACAAATGACTTTAATACATGAGGTTGTTAACACCTACTACGTAGGACCATGAAGACCAAACGGGCAGTGGAACTTAAAAACGAAGGAAACAAGCATTTTGAACAGGGTAATTATGATAAGGCCCTGCAATGCTATGGCGAAGCAGTCGAATTGATGCCCGGTTACCGCGACGCCTGGAATAATATTTATCTCACCCTTCTCAGGCAGGGCAGGATAGGCGAAGCAACAAAATGCAAAGAAATCCTTGATAAACTCGCACTTGACCCGAAAGCCCAGCCGAAGTCGATGGGTTTCAAACATTTTTCCCTTGTTCAGAAAATTTTCATAGTGATTATTACAATCTTGCTTGTTATCGTGGTTGTTTTAGTAACAGAGGCCATTATGGGTGTAAGTTCCGGAAAAACCGGGCCGGGTCCTGTAGAAAATACTCTTACTTCCCTGGTTGCATCAAGCCCGGTAAGCTTCACGATACCCGGAAATAATTCATCAGGTACCGCCATACCCAGTTCTAATGATCTGATCTCGGGTTCGTTTGATAACGTTCAGAAATCACTGGGGGCTATCGTTCCGATTGGTCTGGATATTCCGATCAACAATGCATCAGGCTCCAATACAACAATCCATTCCTGATAACTTCGTTTTTTTGTAAGACTGTTTTTTCCCGGCCACCAAATTTTTCTGACACCTGATTCATATGATGGTATGGGCGGCAATCGTGTACAGTTGTCCCGTATCCATGACCACATATGGAGGACCCATTCGTTACTTCACAATTTTCCGGCATATGATTTTGCGTGAAACCAGGAACTTTGTACTACCACACTTGGGTACCTGGGCAATATCGTAGTCGTCATACACCACCACCATTGCTCCCGGCATTGTAAAAGAAGGTTGTAAATTGAACCGAATGGTAAGGAACAGTAACTACCCGACCTTCCGAAACCTATAGTAAAGACCTTACCCTTACCAGGGGAGCCTGTCAACGCGTTTTTTTTCCTGACCTGATTCGTGTATTTTGGTCACGATACACGACCGCTACCCCGGATGAATCCGCATCAGGCTTTCCTTTGAGCAGTAATCCAAAAGGATTTTTTCACCGGATCTTATTCATCGGGAAAAAATTTTTCTTTTAGTGCACGGCAGACCGGGCACTGCCAGGTGGCAGGCAGATCGGAGAACTCCGTACCGGGACTGATATTTTCGTCGGGGTCGCCTTTTGCAGGGTCATATATCTTCCCACAAACCAAACATTTGTACCGTTTATACATGGAGTACTCATCTGCAATTTTTTCTAATTAATGCCGTCGGAACGAGATCCGGTACGCTGCCCTTTGCATTAACCCCACGGTATGTGAAAGGTTTTTACCCGAGAAAAGCCCGGGGTGAGGAAGAGGGTATTGTTGGTTTATATTTTCATCTGGTGACTCCGTTCGTGCGGGTTGAATGCCAAGGATAGAGGATTCCACCTATTCGGCACTGTACACTAAAATTAGGGGTAATTATTGCAGGCCGGATTTAGTCTTCGAATATTTAAGCGATTACCCACGAAGCCGATGTACGTATGGGCTTTTCTTCCTTATGGTCCCATTGCAAACAAGATCCGGAAGCATTCCGCCTCCATCCTTTTTAGTTACCGGAAATTCACGGGATTTAATTTTTAAAAAAGAAAATTTGTAACCATCGATAAATATCTATTCGGAATGATTTTGGCCCCTGGAAACGAGGTTCATCGTTGCAATTGATTTTTGGGGACTATTTCCCATTTTTTTAATCAGCGCGGACTCCGGTACCCCAAAGAGACCCTTCATGGGGGAGTAAAAATTGGGGTGTGGGAATTCTTCAGACCCTGAACTTGGACATCTCTCTCGAGATACTATCGACGATACTGTTCACGTTACCCACGACCTTGGTAATCTGGTCAATGGATGCTGATGCTTCCTCTGCAGCGGCAGCGGCATCCATTGCACCTTTTGCAGTCCCATGAACCATCTGCTGTACTTCACTGACGCTTGCCGTCACTTCTTCCACGGTAGCTGCCTGCTCTTCACTGGCACTGGCTACTTCCACGATGTTCTTGCTGATGTCCTCGATTGAACGGACTATATCTTTGAACGAACGGAGTGTCTGGCTGAGTGCTTCGCTTCCGGCTTTCACTTCACGGTTGGAGGATGCCACTGCTTCACCGGCAGCTATGGACTTCTTCTGGAGTGTCCCGATCATATCCGCAATATTCTCCGCAGACGCACGTGATTCCTGGGCGAGTGATTTGACTTCAGTGGCGACCACGGCAAAGCCCCTGCCTGCTTCTCCTGCACGGGCAGCTTCAATTGCCGCATTGAGGGCAAGGAGGTTGGTCTGGTTCGCAAGGTCACTGATCAGGCCGACGATCTTGCCAATCTTGTCCATCTCTGCCTTGATATCGACAATAATTTTGTCGACCTCGTTTGAAGAGGTGGTAATGCTCTGCATGCCCCGCTCTGCCTGTTCGGCAAGGCCGGTACCTTTCACGCTCAGCGTGTTTGCGTCCTCTGTCAGTTGCGATACCTTTTCAGCCTTCTGGGCAACTTCGGTCACCGTCTGGTTGAGGTCTTCCATGGCCCGCAATACCTGGCCTATCCCCTCAGTCCCTCGTTCTGCATTTTCGCTGACCCCCTGAGCATTCTTTGCGATATGTTCCGCACCGGACGATACCTCTTCGATACTGGCATTTGCCTCCTCTGCACTTGATGCAAGTTCCATGACCTGCTGGTTGATCATGGTCACTGCTTTGGAGACTTCGATTCCTGTGTTATTGAGTGCTTCTTTGAACCTGATGAAGTCGCCTTCCACGTGAAGGTTTTCATCAACCCGGGCTGAAAAATTGCATTTTGCAAATTCGTTGGCCATGCGCATTGCTTCATTAACAGGGCTGACCACCGAGTCGAGTGTCGAGTTGAAACCATCGACGATCTTTTTGTAATCTCCCATGTGTTTCGTCGCATCCGCCCGCGTTTTGAGTTTCCCTTCAACGGCTGCCTTTGCAAGCATATTGGCATCAACAACGAGACCGTTGATCGCGTCGATGCAGGCATTTAAGGTATTTTTGATCTCGTTGAAGTCCCCGTTGTACTTATCGGTGATCTTCTGTGGGATCTCCCCCTTACTTATCCGGTCAACATACTCGGCAGCTACATTCAGTGGACCGATAACAGCGTCGAGGGTTTCGTTGATCCCCTTCATAAGGTTCTTGTATTCCCCCTGGTGCTTGGTAAGATCAGCCCTTGTGTCAAGTTTCCCTTCAACGGCTGCCTTTGTAAGCATATTGGCGTCAGCCATCATCCGGTCAACGGTCTCAAGGCAGTTGATAATCGCGGGGAGGATGTGGTCCTGCTCGCTTCTCTTGCCTATCCGTTTGAGTTCTGGCAGGCCCTTTGTATCACCCATGGCAATATCGTTGATCTGTTTTGTAACCGTACGGAGTCTCTCCCGCACCGTGTTTGTGGATTCAGCCATACTGGAAAAGATACCTAGATATTTTCCCTCAACACTCTTACTGTGATCGTTCATTGCCATATGATGCAGGACCGTATCGCATTCAACAAGACCCTGAAGTCCGTCAATACAGGCATTCAGGTTATTTTTTATCTCATTAAAGTCTCCGTTGTACTTATCGGTAATCTTCTGTGGGATCTCCCCCTTGCTGATCCTGTCAACATATTCGGCAGTCACGTTAAGGGGATGTACAAATGCATCGATTAAATCATTGACCCCGCCAACCAGTTTCCCCCAGCCGCCGGGGAACTTCTGGGCGTTGCCCCGTGTATCAAGTTTACCGGCCTTGGTTGCGTGGATTAATACCTCTGTCTCAAGAAGCAGCCCGTTCATGACATCGATGCAGCCGTTTAAATTATTCTTGATCTCGTTGAAGTCCCCCTTGTAGGTGTCGGTGATCTTCGCCGGGATCTCCCCTTTGCTGATCCTGTCAACATATTCAGCGGTCACGTTGAGCGGATGTACAAATGCATCGATTAAATCATTAACCCCGCCAACCAGTTTCCCCCAGCCGCCGGGGAATTTCTGGACGTTCCCCCGTGTGTCAAGTTTCCCGTCTTTTGTTGCCTGGACTAATCCCTCGGTCTCAGAAAGCAGCCCGTTCATGACATCGATGCAGCCGTTTAAATTATTCTTAATCTCGTTGAAGTCGCCGTTGTACTTGTCAGTGATCTTCGCCGGGATCTCTCCCTTGCTGATCCGGTCAACATACTCAGCAGCGACATTGAGGGGACCAATAACCGCATCAAGGGTAGCATTTACGCCTTCGATGATTTTCCTGAAATCCCCAAGATGCCTGGTCGCATCAGCCCGTGTATCGAGTTTTCCATCCACCGCTGCCTTTGCCAGCACGTTGGCATCGGTGATCATGCGGGTAAGAGCGCCCTGGACATCAGCCAGGTTATTATTGATCCCGGCAAAATTTGTGTGGGCTTCGCTTGTATTTTCAGTTGGTGCAGCAATATTAAGGTCAAATGCGAGATTTCCTGTCGCAAGCATCCCAAGGTTCGATGAGAGGGTAGCAAGATATATATCGGTGAAATCTGCCAGCTCCGATTTAGCCAGGTCCTGCTTACGTTTCTCAGTGTTGTCCTGGTACGTCGCCATCATGCTGACGATCTCTCCCTCTTTATCGAGGAGCGGGATGGAATGCTGCTCGAGATACTTTACCCCGGTTGGAAACTCAACAACTACATCCCCGGTAACACCTTTTTTTGTCTCGATGGCTTCCTTGATCCCATGGCCGCTCTTTTCCAGGACCTTGAACTCTTTCATGCTCATCTTCTGGAGACGTTCCTCGGACCACCCGCAAAGTGTAAGAAAAGACTCATTTGCAAGTTTGATCTCCAGGTTCGTTGAAAAGATGATCAACGGCATGGGGTTCTGCATGATCATGGTAAAAGCGAGCTGCTTCTGTTTCTTTGCCTCGTCGATAGCCTTTCTCCGCTTCACATACTCTTCAATTTCACGGTTAATAGCTGGTACCAGGCGGGTATAGTTGCCTTTGGTTATGAAATCATGAGCGCCGGCTTTCATGACCGAAATTGCAGTCTCCTCCCCCATTACACCGGATATTACAATGAACGGGGTCCAGATTTTCGTCTCCTTCATGAGTTTTAATGCAGGTAATGCGCCGAAGTTTGGGATTGAATAATCACAAAGGATGACGTCCCATGTCTCACGTCCCAGCGCAGCTCGCATCTGCGGTTCAGTATCCACCCGTTCATGCCGGACTTTCAGTCCTGCATGGGTCAGTGCATGCACGAGCAGTTCTGCATCATCTGGCGAATCTTCAACAATCAGAATATTAATTTCCGTATTCATTTTCTCACCGTTCCTTGTTGGTCGTCACCCGACCGTGGGCATTTATCCATTTTACTTCTATTCCCTCCATACGTAATAAGGCATCAGCCCGGTTTTAGTGAGAACTCATCAGCCGGACATCGGAGTATGAATAGTACTGTGGTAATCTTTCCACCCTTATTAGTCCAATAACAATTCACCACCCATTGCATACAGGAACAGGTTTCACTGATCACCGTCACCGTACCGTTGGCGGGGAATTTCCTACCGCCTGGTTCCGGGGAGAAGTGTAAGCGTGGATTTTCCTCTTTTGTTCATCAACGCCGGATCCTTTTATCCTATGTGAAATACCACGCTTTTTTTTGACCGTGTACCTCGGGTGGTGTTCCTCGTCCTGCCCTGTATCGGAACCTGGTAAAGGCGGATTATGGGGTCGTTCCGGAACAATGAATCATTATTTTCTCCGCCAGGTTCCCGGGTGACACGAAAATACATACATGAACGCCAAAGCGTTCACACCCGAAAACACGAACATGCTATTCTAAATCCGGTAGAACCGGGGGTCTAAGTTTGTGCACTATTCAGGAAACGACTATGGATGGTATGGTAGCAAAAGCCCTCATACACTATCGTTATTGTTTTGTCAGGTTACGGAAAAAAGCCCACAATAAAGGTGCGCGTCTGTATTACATTCCAGCGGGGGGATTAATTTCATGATGTCTGGCAGGCGTTTGACTGGTTGTAGTCAATTGCCGTGACAGTCTATGATGTTCGGTTTGTGATATAAGGCACAGCCTATTCCGTGCAAACGGAGTGCAAGTACGGATACGAGCAGGTGAAACAATTTTTTTTATTCCAATATGGTGGGGTTGCAGTGCGTATGACTCTTAATCCAGGGCCTGTTTTTTTCGGAACGGCGTAAAAAGTTGACAACTAGG
Source organism: Methanomicrobiales archaeon (assembly GCA_026394715.1). GTDB lineage: Archaea > Halobacteriota > Methanomicrobia > Methanomicrobiales > Methanospirillaceae > CAIKOD01. The sequence goes on from JAPKXR010000079.1 coordinate 7,887, forward strand.
AATGCAACCGATGAAGGCAGAATGCAGGTCTCTCCGGGGATTTCTTGAACGCCCCAGGTGAGGGGTACAACAAACCCGGATTGTTCTTTGGAAAAATTCCCGGCCTGCCTCACGAATTAATGGTGTAAACAATCTTCCCGTCCCTGAAAATGGAGATCAGACCTCCACTCTGCGATACCACGACCCCTACTGATTTGGTGACCTGGGTGATGCCGGCGACTGACGAATGCCGTGAACCCAGTCCCCCGGGAAGGTCCACGTTGCTCAGGTCAACGGTGATGCACCTTCCTGCCGCCTCGACTACACCGCTACCAGAAACGAGGAACGCCCCGTCAAGCTGGGCGAATTCCTTGATATTCCCCCGGATCCCTGAATCCGTAATCTGTCGTTTGGCTTCATGGTGACCGTGGAATGGGTTTAAGACAAATTGTTTGGAATTAGTCAGAACGTTCTCCGTGTCGCCGACAACAAATGATGTCCCGATCGCCTGACCCTCCCGTCCTTCACGGGCAATTTCCACGGCAACCCGTATGACCGGATCAAGTACGTCAGGCGACACGTCGGTCCCGGAACAGATCATTATCAGTTCTTCCGGTGACGGCAGGGCTCCCTGCTTGGGGCCCGCCCTCGGTGAAAAAGACTTCGGGATATCCTGCGGGTTTGACATTTTCATCCTCCGCAGGGTAATCCGTTGCACCAAAACCACAAGAGCTACGACGATGATGGTCGTGACGATGATGATAAGGTACACCGGCGTTTCATTCGGCGGGGGGCCTGATGTAGCCTGCCCGGGGATGGTGGGACGCTCCTCCTTCAGATCCAGCGTAATTCTTTTGGTGGTGGATTGCCCGTCCGACTGGTTTCCCGTGATGGCAATGGTGAAAATCCCAAGACTGTCGTACTGGTGAGTTACCGGAAGATCGGTAGATTTCGTGCTGTTTCCGTCATTCCAGTCGACACTCACCGACTCGATAGTGACACCTGGTGATCCGGGATTGAGATTCCCATTCAGCGTGACATTCATCCTGTCGGTCACCGGTTCAAGGAGGGTCAGGGCCGGTGGCAGTACCTTCATGCCTGGTCCACCCGGTCCCCCGGGTATCGAGCTGTTCGGCTGTACGGGGGGTGAGTAAGGAATAACCGGTTTCATTACAGAAATGTTCAAACTCTTTGTGGTATTCTGCCCGTCGGACTGCAGGGCAGTGATAGACACGGTATAATTGCCAGGACTGCTGTACCCATGCGAATACGGGAACCCGTGGTATTCTGGCGGGCGACTGTCCCCCCAGTCCCAACGGGTGCTCACCAGGGTCACGTTCATTGAGCCGGTTGTAACAGTCCCATAAATGGTACAGGTCAGATTCTCTATAACCGGCGTGCCGAGTATAAGGAGGGGTGGCAGGGAGGTGGCACGGGTCTTATTCTCACGGACAAGGGCGGTCGTGGGGCCCGGTTTTGTCGCCTGGCTGGTAACCCCGGTTGCTATGCTGGTCGTGACCGTGGTGCGTGGACTGTTATTAACCGGTGTATCCGAGAAGGTCCCCCGCTGAGTTGTTTGAACCGAAGGATCCGGTGTGGTCGCCTGGCTGATATTTCCTGGCAACAGGCTGGAAGTGACCGCGGGGCCCGGGGTAGTAGTAACCAATGTCTCCGCAATGACTACGCCCGGCAGTACGACGAGGATAATGCATATAATTGTTGTGATTAGCCGAAATACGGAAAGTTTACATCGTTCATGGAGCAAATGGAAAACCCGGGGTATCGTTCTGTTCTGTAGGATTATCTGATTAATCGTTCTTAAAATTACGGATGAAACCCCCCTGGATCCCGGACGGGATTAGGAGAATTTTTGATGAGTCGCAGGATGAAGAAAACATCAACCGTTACGAGGATATTTTTTCCCAAGGATATCCGGGAAAATTTAAAAAAGAGATTGCCCATAGTCCACGAGAGTCTTCATCGTCTTAATCCTGGCATACCATTTATCATCAGACGGAATTACGGTCCAGGGGGCATGGTCCGTGTTGGTATATGAAATCATATCATCGATGGCCCGGGTATAAAGGTCCCATTTCTCACGGTTCCGCCAGTCTTCTTCGGTAATTTTCCAGATCTTTAATGGGTCAGCAACACGCTGCTGGAACCGTTTCAACTGCTCCTCTTTATTGATCTCCAGCCAGAACTTAATGATACCTCCACCATTTTCTGTAAATTCCTCTTCCATCTCATTGATCTCTGTATATGCCCGTTTCCATTCAGTCTCTGTGCAGAACCCTTCCACCCGTTCAACAAGGACACGCCCGTACCAGCTCCGGTCAAAAATGGTAATGTGACCTGCCTTCGGGTACTTCTGGTAAAATCTCCAGAGGTAGTGGTGTTTTTTCTCGGTGTCGGATGGTGGACCCACCGGGGCAACATTGAACCCAAGGGGATGCATAAACCGGGAAATCCGCAGGATACTACCCCCCTTCCCTGCAGCATCCCGTCCCTCGTAAACAATAATCAATGGAATTTTACGCTTGTGCAGGATAGAATGGAACTCGATCATCTCGAATTGGAGGTGTTCAAGTGATTCCTGGCATTCCTCTTTAATGCAGGTTTCAGGAGGCGATGACTCCAGTCTGATCATCCTCGTCTTTGGGAGGTGAACGTCTTTATTGCTGACCTTTTCTTTTTTATTCGTGCTTTTCTTATCAATTGTTTTTTTATCGATCCTGTTTTCCAGCGCCTTTACAAGGATGGAATTAACGTTCAATAGGGCCAACCCGAGGTCTGTGGCCGGGATGATATGCCATGGAGCGCAATCGGTATCAGTTTTCTCAATCAGGTCATCGATTGCCGGCAGGTTATCATCGTACTGGTGATGGATTCTCCAGACCCGCGGGGTGACCTGCCACGCGGTGAGCGGGTTTCGCTCCTGATGTTCCAGGCGCCGCTTCTGTTCCTCCTTACTGATGTGCAGGAAAATTTTTACAATCACCGTCCCGCTATCAATGAGTTGCTGCTCAAAATTATTGATCCATGTCCTCTTCTCTTTGAAGGATTTCTTCCAGACCGCCCGCATCATCTCTTCTGCAATCGCCCGGCTGTACCAGCTCCGTGCAAAAATTGCAATACGTCCGTTTTCAGGAGTTTTACACCAGTACCTCCACATGAACGGGTGGGCGGCCTCTTCCAATGTCGGGCCCTTGATTGCATGGAGATCATATCCCCGCGGGTCAAATGAACGGATGATCTCTCTCGTTATTTCAGTGATCCCTGATTCGTTCCAGCCTTCGATAACGATCATGACCGGGATTTTCCGGTTCTGAATTGTGCGCTGGAGGACTCCGAGCATCTCCTGAAGTGGCGGCAGCTCCTTTTCCAGCGTTTTATCATCTATGGTTTCAGTCAGATCACATCGTTCCAGCATGGGGACCTGCCCGGGCCTGACCTGAGTTACGGGTAATAACCTGGGCCCGCCCACCTTATTGCGGTTGTTTAACCGTATGAGGCAATAAATCCATGGATCAAACGGTACTCCAAGGCTCTGGGCAACCGTCCTCGCGTTCCCACCGGCCCCCTATAATACGTCCGACTTATTCGGACCTTTCAGACCGTATGCTTATCCCGACGGACACGCCCTATATTTCGAATGGTTTTTTTCGTATACCTTTCATTCTACGCCTATAGGCACCTATCCTGCCGGACGCGTTGGACCTGCATTTCCCGCTGTTGTGCCCTGATTCTGCTCATCGGGCCTAGAGCGTGTATACCGGAACCCACTGGCTGAGATACGTAATAGGAGGCAAATAGCATCGGCAAATCCTGTTTGATCATCCTGATACCGATGTATCTGGACATAACGTTCCAGTATGATTGGATGATTGGAACGTCAGGGGGGGGGTCTTCGTGAAAGGACAGGTCTGGGTTAGGTACAGATCGTGCATTACTTTGGCATGACCAGGGATTCAGGTCAGCATGAGGACTTCCATTTCAATTGCCAAATAATCAATTGCCGTCTTTGATAATTCCGGACGCGGAGATCACGTAAGGAACTTATGGTACCGGAAAAATATTTGGGGAATACCACATCAGACTGTGTTATTCACGGGTTGAATTGTTTCGATTTTTAATTTTTCCATTTCTGCATCCTGCGAATCAAAGTAGGACTCAAGGTACACGAGTGTCTCCATGTCGACATCGGCATAGGTATGTGCCCCAAACTCGAACGGGTTGTCCATATCCCTGATAAGAAATAACAGGCCAATGAGCATTGTCACGATGACCGCGAAAATGATTACTCCTTCAAGGTAGGGATCTATTTTGATAAATAAAAGGAGAAGGATCACACCTCCTGTGGCGACCTCCGCGAGTGCATACGCCGCAGGGATGAAATCAGTCCTGATAATTACATCTATCCTGTTTGCCATTTTATCGATTGCACCAAGTTCATTTCTCAGTTTTGCAATCAGTGGAGGGGCGACATTCGCATAGGACAGGACCCGTATATCATTATTAATTTTATTCATTTCATGATTGAGTTCCGGAAGGTTCCAGGCATTCTCCATAAAACATTTGTAAATCTTCCGGTGGAGGTCCCGGACATGAGCCCTGAATACTCCTGCCGGGGCTTCGTCTGCCAACGGGAGGACCCGGCTGTCATTATATAATGCTTTAAGGGCTGCGGCAAGTTCTCCCCCAACTTTTTCACTCTCTTTGAAGTCTGTAAAAGTACCTGCGAAAATAATTGCAATGGTAAAAATTGCGCCGCTAATGAAAGCACCTACAACGGTATTGATCGGTACACCATCGAACCCGTAGAAATCAATTATTGTCCTTGGTATCAGGAGTATGATCATCAGGACTACGGCCTTGGTCATAATACCCCATTTCTTTTTAAATCCCATACTAGTAATTGAACGTTATTCATTTTAGGGCGTTTCGGTTCCGGCATGTCTCCCCCCCCCCTGGTGGTCCGACAATGACGTTAGGACCCGATTTTTCCAAAAGGTCCAAAATTCTGTTGGTACGGTGCAAAATTCTATCCTGCCTATCTGTACCCCGAAAGTTTCCAGTAAAATATTTTGGGTGTTTTTCGATAGCGGTAATGGCATCTTATCAGCAATAAAACAAGTGAGAAATGCAAAACTGATTAATTCTGCCATACTAACGGGCTATTACAGCGAGAAAGGCCTCCTGACGTGTTGACTCTCCGTAGCCTGGAAATCCCGGGGCTCAATATTTTTTAGCCTCTCCAATTTATCTGTTTCTCGTTTCCTATAGTAACCCGGATTCCATTATTTTTAGTTTTTTTGCAGTTTTCAATACATGAACAACTGGAAAATTGAAATTCCCATCGGAAACCATTTATGTTCACAATTGTAGTTTCTTGGTTTAAACATGAAATACACGGTATTTCAGGCCTTGCTGTTGAGGGGATAGCGTTTTAACACCCGGGTCAAATTATTGCCCTCAATTCAGGGATATAAACTTTGAAAAAAGCAGGTTTGGAGAACTTTCTGAAATAGTCACGGAATTTGAGGTAAAAAACCGGGCAAACCACCCATGTGAATTCTGCTCACATTTCTTCCGTATAGAAATCAGAAAGATTCGCCTGCACAAATTATCAGGGCAAACCAGATCAGACGGATATTTCCTCATACACTCAATAAACAGCCCGGTAACAAAGGAAAAGCTATCCCGTAAACGATGCATAGTACCCTGTTTCCAGCACAGGGAGAGGCACAAGACTGCCATTTCTTGATATCGAATCATTTGATAGTCTCTCCCGTGAGGAAGCCGCAGAAAAACTATTGACCGGGGCATATAATAAACTCCCTGAGTCAGGGAAACGGAGTATTTTCTGTATCATCATTGAAGTGGTCCACGAGCCGATGTTTATCCTGCTGGTTGCCTGCGGCCTGATATATTTTGTAATCGGTGATATTTCCGAGAGCATGATGATGATGATGATGAGTTTTAGCTCGCCATCATTAGTATTACCGTCTACCTGGAGTTGAAGCCTGAGCGGGCACTGGAAGCCTTCGAAATCACTCAAGTCCCCGCGCGCTGGTGATCCGGGATGGTGAACAGGTCCGGATTCCAGGTCGTGAAGTGGTAGCCGGTGCAATCAGCATCGTCTGGTTTGAATGGTCAAGTGCTGGAATGCGGGGAACGGCTGAACGGAGGGGGACCTCCGTAATGAGGGATGACTATTTCACAAACCCGGGTTCCGGCAGGACGGTGCGGTTGCGGGACCGGATAAACATCATTCATAATTGGGAGATACAGTGATTATTATGGGATCATTTATGACGAAATGGGGGCTTATTCTCAAGGCATCCGGAATCACTATCAGCCTGCTTGCCGTAAGGCTGGTTATTGATTACCTATCATTTGACATACTCTCTGTGACGAGCCTGATAACGGCATTTATCGGTGGCGCCATTTTTACCATTGCGATTATTTTTGCCGGGACGTTGACCGATTACAAGGAAAGCGAGAAGATACCAGGTGATATTGTGACATCTGTCAGGACGCTGTACAGTGACTTCACCCTCGTACGCGTGAAGGATATGACGGTTGTTGACGGTATGCAGGGAAATGTCGCTGCCCTGATGCGGTGTATCAATAATAACTTTCGTGATAATGCATGGGATATGGAAGCAATGGACGTGGCTATTGATGCGATCACCACAGATATTTCAACACTGGTAGACGGAGGAGTCCCACCGAATTTTATCATCAAATTAAAAAGTGAAGTCACCGCCATTGACCGCCTCTCGCACCGGGTGAAAACCATTGCCGAAACATCGTTCATACCGGCGGCCTACGCTATTGCAGAACTGGCCGCAGCTGGTGTAATCCTGTTATTGTTTTTTGTAAAACTTGATCCATTTTACGAGGGGATTTTCCTGTTTACGGTACTCTCGATGCTGCTCATCGCACTCCTGCTCCTGATAAGAGATATGGACAACCCGTTCGAGGTCGGAAAGAAGACCTATGCGGATATTGATATGTTCCTGCTATGGGACCTTGAATTGAAACTCAATGAAAAGACGAACTATAAGAAATAATCCTTTTACAGGTCAACGGTAGCGGTTTTGCAGTTAAGCATCCAGATCTTCATTCTGCTGTTTGAGAGGCCGGCTAACTCGAATAGACAACAACGAAAACCCGGGCCCCACCCCGGGGCCTTATCCGGCCCGGTTAGCAGGATCGGATCGTAACGGTGATTAAAAAAAGGCGGGGAAAATTATTACAGCCTGGAAAACACGAATTTTAAAAATATTTCCTTCGGGTTCCCGATATTTAAAAATCGAAAACTATATCCTCATTCATTCGAAAATAACCATTTCATATGTGTGCACGTTTTCTCGAATCATTTTTCAAGCCAAAACCTCATATTGTCGAGAGTCCCCCGCCTCCGGTGATCGCACACGGTGCCGGAATGCAGGTGCCGGAATTTAAACAAAAACCCTATTTCATCGTTGCCTCGGTGGAGATGGGAAATACAACGACAAAATGCATCCTCACCGGCGTAAACCTTGATACGGGGATGTCGTATGTTATCAATAAAACCGTAAAGATGAGCAGGGATGTGCGTAAACCAGGACCAGGAGAAGAAATATTCGGGGAGACGCTTGACGGGACTCAACTTACACGGGAATCAGTTACCGAGCTTGTCCGGGAAACTCTCATCGAGAGTCACCGGAAAGTACATCTTGATATTCATCATGACCTGGATTTTGTTGTCCGGAGTACCGGGGTTGTCGCTGCGATGGACTCTCCCGACCAGGTCGGTGTATTTGTAATCGCACTCGCAAACGGTTGTCTTTCAGCCGGCGTCCCGCCCAGGAAGATGACGCCTCCCATGTCGAAGGCAAACCAGGCAGAAAAACTGCAAGCGTATAGCTTTGCGGATAAAGTCGTCTTCGTAGGGGCCGTTGCAGGGGTGGTCCCGCCGGTAGGCAGCACGGGCGTTGAGATGGTAGCGAACGAGATGGAGGGGGAACTTGCCATGGCCGGTATCAAGGAGGGTGCGAAATGGACTCCCGTTGATTTCAGAAACCCCTGTATTTCCATCGATTTTGGGACCACGCTTGACGGCCGGATCACCAGTGACGTATCGCCCGACGACCCGAACCCCTTTGCAAAAACAATCGGAAACTTCTGCGGTCTTGCGGGTGCAATCCCTGATGCGATCATCCGTGGGACCGGGCTTGTTGACGGGCGGACCGGTACCGCGCTTGACGTCTTCGGTGACCAAAGCATCCTTGGAGGTTTTTCACTCCGTTCTAAACGGAATGAAGTAGAGGATTTCGTAGAACGCTGTCATAAAATAATTGATATCCGGATTGTACCCCCTGAACGAAGGAGGTTCGGACGAGTGCCGGTTTACGCGGATATTGCAAAGGCGTCAGGTGTTGCAATGATTGGATGCGACGCTGGCGAGGAAGCGAGCGGGCTGGATGAGCTGAAAAAGATCGGGGCTGAAATCCACGAGAATTATAACCTGGGCTTCCTGAATGTGGTCATCGACCAGGTATGTGCGAAGATGGCACTCCGATTGATCGATGTTGCCATTGATGAACACCTGGTCTTCCCGAACAGTTCGATCGGGTTCACTGGCAGGGCAGCGATATCCGGGAGAAAACCTGAGTACATTCTTGAAGGGATTACCGAGCGGAAGCTGTTTGATGACCCGAATGATCACCTCGTATTTGTGGATGATGGTCTTGCGCGGGGTGCCGCACTCATGGGACGGTGCATGAACTCGCTCGGCAAACCGAAGCAGCCGATCGGTGGAGTACGTGGCGGGCCGTGTATTATGAACAGACGTATTAAGGCAGGAAAATAAACTGAGTCTGGAGTGAGGGATTACCATGCAGGATGAATCATCGGGTGTACCCGTTCAAGGGGCAGGAAAAGAGATCACAGGCGAAAAAGGACCGGAAATAGAACAACTTTTTGACCTGATCATACCTCCCGGTACCCCACAGAGTGTAATTTCTGATGTCACCAGGAGATTTGATATTGAGATCGTTGAGAGAAAGGAACGGCTGCATTTTGCCAATATGGATGGGGATGAGCGGATACTCCTTGCATTCAGGGGAAAAATCGAAGTAATGAAAGAGCTTGAGCCTTATTTTTTTGCTAAAGTGAAAGAATTTATCGACAGGGTTTAATCTCGGTTCTGTTTTTTTCCGATATATGGGGTACCTGGAAATGTATTTTTCACGCCCCGTGTGTAGATCCCTTTCGAATAACCCCGCATGAGTTTTGGATCCAAGACTACTATTCCGGCTCCAGGGATAGGTCACCCCTCCTTTTCCGGGCAGAAACTGATCTTGAAGTGATAGGCCGTTTGTGGATCACTCGGATTGATATTGAACAATACACCAGAGGTGTCGCATTAAACATAACCGTCCTCCTGATGGGGAATTCCGGATTTTGATATGCCAAAAGGAATCCGTGCTTCTTTTTTTAGCATCTAAATTTACACTTATTGGCCTTATTGTGGAATAAAAACCATTCGTGTGGCAGCCACAAATAGATTTTACTAAATTTCCGGTATAAAACCAGACGCAATGGATCGCGTAAAGGGTGAGATGTAACCCAAGCTGCCTATAAGGTTCGGCCCAACGTCCGATGGTAAAACCATCCGGTATCGGGATCTCCTTGTCATATGTTAATGCCATAAAAAATATGCCATGATGGTTTTCACGGATCATGAGATGAGACCGATGGTCTGATGTCGATTTCAACATAGCCAAAAAAACAAGGATTTCTGGTGCCTTTTCCGGAACATTTTTCAAAAAAATTCCTGTGCCGCGTAGTAGGTGGCAGTCGGCTGATCATATGCGACGCCAACCCCGATGAGGGTGAGCTGCTGTTCATTTGAATCCAGCAAATTTGCACGGTGTCCAGGACTGTTCATCCATGCATCCACAATGAACCTGGCCACTTCGTCCGACGTTCCCGGGTAATTACTGAGCTTTGCGATGTTTTCACCGACACCCACCCTGACATATGTCCCTAAATCCTTTTTAACCTGGTACCCATGCCGTATGGCCCGGTCTGTGGGTGTTTCACCATCAAAGTTGATATGGTCAAAAAGGCCCGTCGTTGCCATATCGATACAGTGCTCCCGGCCGATTACCGATAATTGTTCGTCCCATATTAAGGCAGGTTTTCCCGCATTTACCCGCTCAATATTTGTATAATAGAAAATCCGCTTCTCGATCTGTTCCGTTTTGTCATCAACAATAATCGTTGATGAAATTGTTGAGCCAGTGGCAGGTGTGCGTGGGATTAACGTTGGCAGCGGTATTATAACGGGTATATGGGGTTTAAATGTCGGTAATGGCTGTAGCAACGAAGGTTTTGATTGTGAAACAGGGAATATTATGGGATTATGGACCCATTTTGCTGGAAAAATACGTTATTGGCAGGTCGTGGGGTAACATTCGGGAAATACTTTAAGCCTGCGGCTGCCTCCACGAAAATTACCGGGTGAGAGCTCACATCTTTAACGGGTCCTTGTGCACCTGAAGTTCCCGGGACCTGCCACGTAACGGCTGATGCCACAATCACAAGTGTTCCCGCAATAAGGAGGACGATAATGACCGCCATCATGGCTCTGGTGTTGTATATTGCCATTTAATGTGGTGGAATATATTAGAACAATCTGATATACTCTTTCCGGTGAAAAGGCTGCTTCACGCATTTCCGTGAAGTCCCGTAACCTTTGAATATCGAAAGGATAAACCCAGTTACCGTATACGCGTTGCCGGCCAGCATAATTATTGGGTTTCTGGTGCCGGTTCTCCTCAAAGGAAACGGTTAAATGAATTCCGATCCTTTTTATTATGATCGATATCTGAATCACGAGGGATTCAATGAAGCGGAATATTAAAATCGAAGGTCTACGTCAAATCCCTCTCGAACAGCAGGAAATTGAACTGGTCGAGAGAAAGTGCATTGGTCACCCGGACAGTATTGCGGATGGCATTGCCGAATCCATCAGCCGAGCCCTAAGCAGGGCTTACTTAGATGAATGCGGGGCTATTCTGCACCACAATACTGACCAGGGGGAGGTCGTCGCGGGCGAGTCTAAACCTTGTTTTGGAGGGGGCAAAGTCCTCAAACCCATCTATATCTTACTTGATGGGCGAGCCACGAAACATTTTGAGGGCATTAACATCGCGACCGATTCCATCGCCGTGGAAGCCGCCCGGAATTACCTCCGGGAGAACCTTACCAACTTAAACCTTGAACGTGACGTGATTGTCGACTGCAAACTCGGTACTGGTTCAACTGATCTCCGCGATGTCTTCCGGCCATGCGACAACAAAGTGCCCCGTGCGAACGACACCTCGTTCGGCGTGGGCCATGCGCCATTCTCCGAGACAGAAACAATCGTCATGGAGTCAAGCGATTACATCGATACCATCTTACGACCTGAATTCCCCGCAATCGGGCAGGATATAAAAATTATGGGGCTCCGTGACGGTAATGACATCACGCTCACCGTTGCCTGCGCCATTGTCGACCGTTATTGTTCCGACATGAAGGAATATATCGGGTATAAAGAGGTCCTGAAGGAGCGGCTCGAGAATCTCGCAAAGAAGCATACCGGAAGGAAGGTCAGCGTGCATATCAACACGGCTGACGATATCGACAATGAATCAATATTCCTCACCGTTACCGGAACTTCGGCTGAGATGGGCGATGATGGTTCAGTAGGCCGGGGTAACCGCTGTAACGGGCTTATCACACCAAACCGCCCAATGAGCATGGAGGCAACGAGCGGCAAGAACCCGATCAACCATATCGGGAAGATCTATAACATTCTTTCGACCCAGCTTGCACGCGACTGTGTCGCGAAGGTGGACGGGATTGAAGAGATTTATGTCCGGCTGCTCTCGCAGATAGGAATGCCGATTGATCTCCCGCTGGTGGCGAGTGTCCAGGTATTGCCAAAGCAGGGGTATGAACTGCATGCGATTACCCGCGATATTGATGCAATTGTAAATGACGGTCTTGCGAATGTCACCTGTGTTACCGGGAAAGTCATCAGCGGGGAGATCAGGACTTTCTGATCGAATACCAAAAGATGATTCATACCACAACAGGTGAAGGGAGGTCTTCAGGAGATGACCTCCCCTATGTAGTTCGGCTGGCAATTCCCAATAAAGGCCGGATATCCACCCCAATTCTTGAACTTATGGAAAAGTCAGGCCTTCATCTTCTTGATGCGGGTGAAAGGCGCCTGATTTCACGGACTCCTGACCCCCATATCGAGGTGCTGTTCGCCAGGCCGATTGATATCCCTGAATATGTCGCGACAGGTGCTGCCGATATGGGGATTACCGGGCATGACATGGTGGCTGAACGCGGTGTCAGCGTTGATGAACTCCTCGACCTCCAGTTTGGCCGTGCGACGCTGGTCCTTGCCGTGGAGGAAGGTTCGCCTGCACGGTCCGTCAATGATCTCGTGGGTGCAAAGGTTGCGACCGAATTTCCGGGCATTGCACAAGCTTATTTTGCCCAGCATGACATCCCGGTGCAGATTGTCCAGGTTGGCGGGGCCTGCGAGGTGACACCGTACCTCGGCATCGCGGACGCAATAATCGACCTGTCAAGTTCAGGGGACACGCTCCGGTCGAACCGCCTGCGCGTGATCTCGGAAGTAATGAAGACGAGCACGGTAGTTATTGCGAACCGTGATGCACGGGCCCTGAAATCTGAGAAGGTAGAAGAGATCGTACTGGCCCTTGAAAGCGTGATCCGTGCCCGTGGACAGTGCTACCTGATGATGAATGTCCGCCGTGTGTGTCTTTCGGACGTAAAACGTGTCCTCCCCGGGCTGTCAGGGCCGACCGTAATGGAAGTTGCTGCCAGCGAGGACCTTGTTGCCGTGCACGCGGTGGTAAGCGAGGACCGGGTCTACCGCTTGATTAACCTGCTGAAACGTGCAGGGGCTCGGGACATCCTGGTGATGTCGATTGAACGGATGATCCGCTGAGTAAAATGAAAATATTTCCCGCAGTTGATATCCTTGACGGGCGGTGTGTCCAGCTGGTCCAGGGCAGGAGAGAGACCGCCACGTCTTTTGGTGAGCCCTGGACCTGTGCAAAGAGGTGGCTCTCCGAAGGAGCTGATTCGCTCCATGTGGTCAACCTTGACGGTGCTTTTGGTAACGCCGGCCTGAATGTAGACCTCATCCGGGAGCTCGTCCGTGAGACCGGGGTCACCATCCAGCTTGGCGGGGGTATCAGGTCGGTAGCGGACGCGAGGGGCTGGCTGGAAGCCGGCGTGGAGCGGGTCATCCTTGGCACGGTGGCAATAAAATCTCCTGGGTTTATCCGGGCTCTTGCAGACGAATTTGGCAATGCACGGGTAATGGCCGGTGTGGACGCCCGGGGTGGAGAGATTGCCATAGATGGTTGGCAGACGACTGCGGGTAACTACCTGGACTGGGCAGTACGTTTTGAGTCCCTTGGTGCGGGGTACCTCCTGTACACAAATGTGGATGTCGAAGGGCTCCAGGAGGGCGTGAATTTCACCCCTGTGAAAGCACTTCTTGAACGGGTAAGGACTCCTGTTATCGTTGCCGGTGGGGTATCGGGCGTAGATGATATTAATGGTCTCGCTCAAATGGGTGTATATGGTGCGGTACTGGGATCGTCACTCTACAGCGGTAGAGTCCGGCTCCGCGATGCACTGGAGGCAGCACGATGAGGAGGACTGAACAGAAAAGAACTACGAACGAGACAGATGTCTGCGTGGTTTTTGACCCGGACGGGACACACGACTGTTCCGTTGATACTGGTATACCTTTTTTTGACCATATGCTGGCTGCACTTGGCAGGCATGGAAGGATTGGACTAACAGTAACAGCGAAGGGTGACCTTGAGGTTGACACCCATCATACGATCGAGGATATCGGCATCGTCCTTGGAGAGACCATACGGTTATCAACCGGTGATGGTCGCGGGATACGGCGGTTCGCCCATGCGATGGTGCCGATGGATGAGTCCCGCGCAACAGTTGTACTCGATTGCGGGGGAAGGGGCTACCTGCTTTTTGAGGGGAAGTTCACAGGAAAGACCATCGGTGGGATAGATACCGACATATTCGAACATTTTTTTTACAGCTTGTGTACCCGGGCAGGGATTACCGCACATATCCTGTTTATGGGCCGGAATGACCACCATAAATGCGAAGCGGTGTTCAAGGCATTTGGGATCGCGCTTGGCGAAGCCCTCTCATATCGTGGCAATGATGACCAGGTACCAAGTACAAAAGGAACATTCTGAAATAAACGGAAAGGACTGGGCAGCAAAACTTACCGTGCCGATAACCGAAATAATACGATTGCCACCTCGATCTGATGTATTACCGGAAGAACCGGATTTTTTTTAGTTAGAGAAAGGGGGAATATTATGCTGACTTTGCAGCCAGCTCTACATCCTCTTCCTTGATCGTCTTGCGTCCCGCGTGGAGCGCGAGCCTGTTTGCCTCTTTGGTCAGGTGTGAAATGTATGCCTCTGACTTGGCAACAAGTGCAGCAGCTGCGTCGCTACCCACTCTCTCTGCTCCATTTTTCTTTGCAATCCTTACAACTGCAGCAATAGGTAAATCTGCCATTGTATTACCTCAGACAAAAGTGTATTACCAAATATTTAAACGTTTCGAGATTCTTGCCCAATTTTTAGCAGATTATGCTATCCGGGGCATCCTTGCACGAAATATACCAATCGGCCGCATCAATAGAATATCCTGAAAAAAATGTCCGGATATTGGATTTATCTTAAAATCAAAGTCATACCGGAGTTTTTAAGATTTGGAGAGTTTATCTGCAAGCAATATCGCATTGCGGTAATCTGGAGATGCGCGCGAAGTATCCACAAAAATTCTATTGATATTTACCACGGGTGCACCATGACCATGACCCGCACCAAGGAAGGTGAGTGTCCGGAATATCAGGTTCCCGGTAATCCCATCCGGGGCGATAATAACTCCGGCATCCGAAATTGCAGCTTCAATAAGGATTTCGTAATGGGTTTCCCCGGTAAGCCTGGCAACCAGCTCAGCTTCAGCCATGCTCCGGTCGACCCTCCGGTTCCGTCCTACGTCACCGAGCCGTCCCCCGGAGAGGATAGCCACCCGCGAAGGGAGGCCGAATTTCCCCGCAATCTCACGGCCTTTCTTTACTAATGCCACTTTTTCCGCAACTGACCAGCCTTCATCCACCCCTACCGGGGCAAGCAGGAATTTCTTCCCGCCTGCCGTTTCGAGCAGAGCAATACGTTCAAGGTGATCGACGCCGGCAACCAGTTTCAGTGCTGTGAGTGTCGCATTTGCCGGAAGAGTCCCCCGGATTGCCGCCCTGATAGTCCCCTGCATGAGGTCATTCACCAGGTCCTGTTCCGGAGACGGTGAGGTTTGGATAGTAAGGGTCACACTCCCGGGATCGATGAGTCCGGGTTTACAATAAATGATGACCTGGTCCCCAATCCCCGAATTCAGTACACTGGAAATGACTTTTTCTGTATCCTCTTCTATCCCGATACCGATCTTGCTCATACTACGTCACCCAGGTCCGGTAAAGAGCCGCATGATGCCGTTTTTTGAAAAATCAAAGACCAGCGATTCCTGGTCTTCGTAGGTAATTTTTAGGTCCCTGCTGGAATCTACCGTCCCGATTACGTTCGCAGCCATCCCGACGGCAGAAAACCGGGAACATACTTCGCTTGCATTTTTTTCGTTTACGGTCAGGATGAAACCCATACCCGGGTACATCCGTATCCATTGTTCGAAGGAGATATTGTTCTCCTCCAGGTCAGGATGCGGTATCTTTGCGAGGTCAATGGTCGCACCCTTGTTGCTCACTTCGAGGAGCATGCCGAGGGTACCGATTACACCTGGGTTGCTGATATCTTTCCCTGCTGTCACGAGGTGCTCCTGTCCGAGCTGTTCAAGAAGCTGGACCTGTGTCCGCACGTAGGACGCAGATTTCATCGTCACCGAGTCCCAGTTAAGGAAGCAGGAAGGGTGTACCCTGCCACTCAAATCGATAGCCGCTACAACAAGGTCCCCGTCCTGTGCCGTGTGGGAGTAGATAACCGAATCAACGCCTGCCACTCCGATAATGGCCACATCGATCACACTATACGGGGTATCAGGGTGGAGGTGCCCCCCGACAATCGGCACACCGAACTGGGACGATGCATCATGCATCCCGTCAATCACCTGTTTCCGGATAGAATTGTCGGAGATTGAAAACACATCGACCATGGCAATAGGTTTCCCACCCATCGCAGCGATATCATGTATATTAACGAGAACAGAGCAGTAGCCTGCCCAGTAAGGGTCGGCCTCCATTAACTTGCTCCAGATTCCGTCTGCTGCGAGGAGAAGTGCTTCATTCCCATGTCGGATAACTGCTGCGTCCTCGCCAAACGAGGCCATTATGTCAGGGGTGTCAATACGGATCGCCTTTACCATCTCGCCGATGGCATGCTTCCGTTTCACTCCTTCATAGTCCCTGACGAGCATTGCGATTTTTTCTGTGGAGCAATAAAATACCACGGTACCACCATTCAACATGAAAATTTAGTTATATTATTTTAGGTGTCATCAGACATAATTTATTTGATATACCGCCCTAGTTTCTCTATGGACTGGACAGAAAAATACCGGCCTTCTCATCTTGCTGATATTGTAGGGAACGGTACTGCTGTCCACCAGATGCTGGACTGGGCACGTGGATGGAAACGTGGCACAAAACCGCTCATCCTCTATGGAAAACCTGGTATTGGAAAGACCTCCGCGGCCTATGCCCTGGCGAACGATATGCAGTGGGAGGCGATGGAACTCAACGCGAGTGACACGCGGACAAAAGCCATCATAGAACGCGTTGCAGGGGCAGGCAGTACATCGGGTAGCTTGACAGGGGCTGCGAGGAGGCTGGTTGTCCTTGATGAGGCGGACAACCTGCAGGGCACCGCGGATAAAGGCGGGGCGAAAGCAATCCTTGATATCATTCGGGACGCACGCCAGCCCATTATCCTGATTGCAAATGACCTGTACGGTCTGGCTTCAGATCTTCGTGCTGCTTGTGACCCTGTCCAGTTTAAGGCCCTTCCCGCGCGGTCACTTATCCCTCACTTGAAATACATCTGTTCTGTTGAGAAGGTGCAGTGCAATGACCAGGCCTTAAAGGATATTGCTGATAATTCCGCGGGAGACATGAGGGCTGCGGTGACGACGCTGTATGCCGCATCCATCGGGAAACAACGGATCGAGGAGCCGGATATCCGGACCTCAATGAAAGATGGTCGTGCGAGCATATTCCAGCTCATACCGGCGGTATTTGGCAGGTGTGCGGGTGCAGAACTGGTCCGGATGTCATACGAGGTCGATGATAAGCCCGATGCCATCGAGCAGTGGATTGAGGCGAACCTGGCCTCTCTCAAGGGCCCGGAAGCGACAGCACAAGCCTACCGTTACCTCTCGCGGGCAGACGAATATATCGGGAATACGAATCGCCGTCAATATTTCATGCTCTGGCGTTATGCCACGGTAACCATGCTGCTCGGTACCAATGTCGCATCAGGGGGCCATGGGATCCATGAACGGATATCTTCGCCCCGCCGCTGGCAGAGGATGGCATCTTCGAAGCGTCAGAAAGGCATACGCACGGCCCTGCTCGGTAAGCTGGGTGGTCTGATACACATGCCCCAGCAAACTGTCAGGGATGGTTACCTGAACCTGCTGTCCATCCTTGCTGAAAAGGACCCGCTTTTTTTTGCAAGAGAACTGGACCTTGATGCAGACCAACTGGGCCTTCTTATCCATGACCGGGCGAAGGCAATAACTATCGCGAAAGCGCTGGCCGTTGAAAGAAGGGAAGAGGACAAGAGGGAGAAGATAAAGGCGCAGAAAAAAACGGCACCCGAACAGAAAATAAAGCCGGCGCCTGCAGTTACACCCGCTCGAGTGAAGGCCGGAGTCCTGGAAACGGTTCTTCCCGATGAGCCGGGGTCCCCACCGCCTCCACAACAGGAGAAACAACAGAAGGCCGGGGGCCGGCAGTCAACCCTTTTCTGAACCGTTACCCCGCTTGTGATAACGGTGCAGGAGTACCCCGCAGTCGATACGGTCCCCACCATCACCGTAACACTCGAAGCCGAGATGGTACACGAGGAGGTCACACCTGAGGCCCCGCGCGAGTTCTTTCATCGGCGGTACCATCTCTTCAGCCGGCCGGACTGAGTAGAGGACATCTGCTCCGCGATATTCCCTGGTATCGGGAGAAAATATATCGTCACGGATGTAACAGACCCCGGCAGGGGGTACCTGGGGTTTTATGTCAGTGCAACGGCACGTGATTCCCGTCGATACGATGTATTCCGCCGCGGTGAAATTATGCCCCACGCCAATCTCTACCGGGCTTCTGTAATGCTCCGCAATATACCTGCCGATGCAATGCTCAATACGTTTATACCCGTCCATTCCAGTATAGTATTGGAATGGACGTCCATATTTTTTGGGATCACCGTGCGCCGGAAGGCATGGCAGGACCAGCAGGACGGTCTGTAGCAGCGATCATAGGCACGAGGGTGAACGTCTGTGAGAGCCCGTTCGTCCTTAGCGGTTATAGCGGGCAGAGGAGGCAAGTCGATGCAGGGGTAGCGCTCGACAGCCTCGGTACCTTCATGCACCGCCAGGAGATAGTGGGGCCGGTACTCCTTGTGGTCGGGCAGGACCTCTTTGCAACAGGCCTGGACTTCGTATTCGGGCTCGCCCGGCCTCACACACGGGCCTCGGTCATCTCCGGCGTCCGCCTCAGCAATGAATATTACAGTCGCCCTACGAACGATGAAGACCTCATTGAACGCCTGGCAAAAGAAGGTTCTCACGAGTTAGGGCACATTTTTGGGCTTTCCCATTGCAGCAACCATGAATGTATCATGTTCAACCCCCATACCCTCGATGAACTGGATGGGAAAAAGAAGGAGTTCTGCCCGGTGTGTTCCGTTGCGTTAGAGCTGGGAAAAGCTGAAATTCTCTTTGGAAGAAGACCCGTCATCCTTCGTCCGGATCGTGGATAACAAATTTTTCCGACTGATTTTCGACGGACCCCATTGATTCCAGAAGTAATTGAAACGTCAAGTGGTGTCCCGGTGTAAAAACCACCTTAAATTTTCAGATGAAATTGCTGCCTGGCATATCCATGGGGTTGTGACTGACGTTCTCCGGTCAAAAGAATGCAGTCACTAAAAAATCCACCATTAAAATCAATGGTCCAAAGGTGTCAGTCATAAGACTGATTTATTAGATCCTGACCAAAAATAAAAGGTGCACGTAAAAATCCTCGTATGGGAGGAGCGGGATAAAATAGCGTTTTTAGAACAATTCCTGAATAATGTAAGTGAACAGTAACAAAAAAAGAGTTCAGCCGAACAGGGCACCAAGCCCTGCCATGCCGCTCTCTTCCTCTTCTTTCTTATCTTCCTTGACTTCTTCTGCTGCTGCGGGTGCTGCACCGGCTGCTGCGGGTGCTGCTGCAACGGCTACCTGTGCAACGGCAGCCTTGCTGATTGCATCATCGATGTCAACACCATCGAGTGCTGCAACGAGTGCCTTTACACGGGATTCGTCCACGGCGATACCTGAGGCAGTAAGGACTGCCTTTACGCTGTCTTCCTTTACCGGCTTTCCAGCCTTGTGCAGGAGAAGTGCTGCATAGATATATTCCATCTCAATTCACCTTTAGAATTATTTTCCCTCTGTTCTACCTTTGAGGGCAACGGTTTCTCTAAACGCTTTACCAATAATCGCATCAATGATATCTTTCTCGTAGATGCTTGCCTCGATTCCAAGAGTACGTGCTTCACGGGCTGCCTTTGTGATGATCGGCACAATCGTTTCTTTCGTCGGGATGCTTGCGTTCAACGAGAGGTTGAATGCCTGCCGTCCTGCGAGGGCGATCTGTGCGAGGATCTTGTCTTCATCAATGGCCAGCACTGAAGGCTCGTACATTTCTCCTTCAAAGAATGCCACCTGGAGGAGCAGGCCGATGTCCATCGGCTTGATATCGAGTTTTGCAAGGACCTCAGCCTGTTTACGGGTGACAGCCTGGCCTTTCTTAACGATAGTCTTGGTCTCGCGGATCCGGACCTTACCTGACTCAATCGCTGCGGGAATGCCTGCCTGCTGGAGATCACCCACAATGGGGCCTGGTTTGAAGCTCGTCGGACCTTTCTCAACGATAATGTCCTCGGGTGCAATCTCACCGGGTTTTGCCGCCATCTTGGTTTTGGTCTTCTCAAGTGTCTTGAAGAGCTTGAACGGGTTCTCGTTCGTGAAGATCAATGCAGAATGACCGGAAATATACTTAGAGACCGCGGACTTTTCGCCCCCGATTTCCAGAAATGCATGCTTGATAAGTGTATTCCTGGTCATCTTGATCGTCGCGGTACCACGGAGGTTCCGGCGGATCTGCTGGACCTGCGTTGCAGGAATGCCATACATATCCACCAGCCCAATCAAGGAAAATTCCCCTGAATGTTTCTTGATATCCTCGACTTCTTTCCTCTTCCATGCCGGGAGGTGGTGCGTATATAATGCCATTTCTATACCACCCTCACTGCCGGACCCATGGTCGTCTTCACGTATACCGATCTGATGTTCATCATTCCCGCGTCAAGAACCGACTCGACTCTTTTCATGACAGCGTCGATATTTTCGGCGACCTGTTCATCGGTCATCTTGGTCGTGCCGACCTTGACGGAGAGGACTTTCTTGTCCTTAGTCCTGATCTTCACGGAATTCCGGAGTCGTTCCACGATCGGCTTGATGTCCATACCCATTGTAATCGGAGTGGGCATCCTTCCCCGCGGACCCAGCCGCGGACCTAAGAAACGCCCGACCAGAGGCATGACTGCCGTCTCAGCAAGGAAAAACCGGTACTGTCCGGCAATTTTCCTTGCTTCACGTGGCTCTCCACCAAGCCGCTCAATCTCTTCAGGGCCGATAATCAGGTCCACGCCTGCTTCTTTTGCCTGCGTGGTGATGTCACCCTTCCCAAGTACCACAACACCAACTGGTTTGCCGATGCCGTGGGGGAGAAGGATTGTCTCATCAATACGATTTTTCGGCTGCGCCATATCGATATTCTTGAGATTGATGGTAATATCTACACTCTCAGAGAACTTACGTTCAGGCGCTTTCTCTTTTGCCGCTTTCACGGCCTCAATAATTTTGGCCCTTTCTACCATCTGATTCCTCCATAGTCCACGACCGTGCGCGGAAAAGTATTCCGCCACGATCTCCTATGGTTTCGCAAATCTATTCAGCGAGAACCTTGTCATAGGCGCCGGAATCAATCGCTGCAAAGACCTCTTTCGGTCTTTTGCCATCCACGTTGACTCCCATGCTGACGCATGTACCGACAACTTCCTTGACCGCATTCTTGATGTCATAGGAGAGCATGTCGTCATGCTTCATCTTGGCGATTCTGACAGCGGCCTCGAGCGACAAATTCCCAACGATAATTGTGTTGGGTTCGGCAGAACCCTTCTCGATATTGGCCTCTTTCTTAATGAGTGCCGTCGTCGGTGGAATACCCACCGTGACTGTGAAGTTTTTCTTTTCGTCTACCTGGATCGTTACAGGCACCTGCATTCCGTTGAATGAAGCTGTCTTCTTGTTGATCTCTTCGACTACTGCCTTCACATTTATACCGAGGGGTCCCAGTGCCGGTCCAATTGGTGGACCTGCAGTTGCCTTGCCGCCGGGTACCAATACCTCGACCACTTCTGCCATAGTAGTATCACCATGCCGTCCCGTAAGGGTACGAACCTGGGTGTAGTAACGTTGCCCTGAACTGACTTAAACGTGTGGGAAGACCAAAAAAGTTGATGCCGTGGTCAGCGGTCTTCGCCTTTATCAATCACGCGGACATTATCGCCCCGGATCGTGATGGGGATCGGCAGCACACTTTCGTAGAGCTCGACGGTAATTTCTTCTTTACCGGTGTCGATCCGCTTTACGACGGCTTTTTCGCCCTTGAACGGCCCGGCTATCATCTCGACGATTGTCCCTTCTGATATGCCGCTCACGACAGGTTTTGGTACCAGGAAGTGCGCGACCTCGGCGAGCGTGGTCTCACCATGAAGAACGACGCGCGCGTGTGGTACTTTCTCGACCAGTTGTTCGATCCGATTCATCTGTTCGGATGTCTCGACCAGGACATAGCCCTTCAGTTCCTGAGGTACGATGATAGCGAGTACCTTTACGTCCGAGTCGCCGTTGTCGATTACCTTCTTTATATTGTCAGCAACCGTCCTTTCCTGCTTCGAGGTCGTCTTAATGGCAAAAATACGGTTGGTCTGTTCAGGCATATTCATCACTTGGGGACGATGAGAAATAGTTCGTAAATGATGAATCCGATAAGACCTACGAGTGCGACACCTGCTGCAGCGACGAGCGCGATTTTCTGGAACTCTTCCCGGGTTGGCGTCCGGGCGAGTTTCAGAACACGGAGGTACTTACGCAGCAGTTCCTCGTGGAAATCAATTTTAATATTAGGTTTTGGTAATTCCATAGTTGATCACTTCAGGAAGTCTATCTCAAATTGCTTCTGAACTTTTGGGTTAGGTTTTTCATTCCTTCCATATATTTGTGGTGACCGTACTCCTGTCACCACAAGGAGGGTGCGCATCTTGTTCTGCATATCCGGATCGACCTGTGCGCCCCAGATAATCCTTGCATTCGGGTCTATGCGGTTATAAACTTCCTGCACGGCACCCTCTGCTTCGGCCATGGTCATGTCCGGACCACCGATGACATTGACGAGCGCGGCGTTTGCCCCTGATATATCAACGTCCAGCAATGGTGAACGTATTGCCTTTTTTACCGAGTCTGCAGCCTTATCTTCACTGTCACTTTCACCCATGCCGATCATGGCCACCCCCCCGCGCTCCATGACCGTGCGCACATCTGCAAAATCAAGGTTTACGAGTCCCGGCATTGTGATCAGCTCGGTGATCCCCTTTACCGCCCTCATCAGGACTTCATCGGCGATCTTGAATGCCGCATAAAGCGGGAGTTTCGGGACTACCTCAAGCAGGCGGTCGTTTGGTACGACAATAACGGTATCCGCCACATCACGAAGCCGTTCGAGCCCCGCCTCGGCATTTTCCATCCTGATTGCACCTTCTGCCGTGAAGGGAAGAGTTACAACGGCGATCGTGAGGGCGCCTTCTTCACGTGCGGCCTTTGCAACAATTGGTGCACAACCGGTACCGGTGCCGCCACCGAGGCCCACCGTGAGAAAGACCATGTCACACCCGGCGACGGCACTTTTGATCTCCTGCTCATTTTCAAGAGCCGCCTCTTCTCCGATCTGCGGGATTGAGCCTGCTCCGAGCCCGCGTGTCCGTTGTCGGCCAATCAGGATCCGGTGGTCTGCTTTCGTTCTCGAAAGGTGCTGTGCATCGGTATTAATTGCATACAGACGAGCACCGTGGATCCCTTCATCCATCATGCGGCTGATCGTATTTGAGCCGCCTCCACCGCACCCGATAACTGCTATCTCTGTACGTAACCCTTCCAGAATCTGGTCAAGTTCTGAATCGTTCTTTGAGACATCAAGTGTGTCATCCCTCACTTTAGTCAGTGCCTCTTCTACGATAGACCTCATACATACCTCTCTAACCCAGGGATGTGGATATCTTTCCTGCCTGATACCTGGACCATTTCGGGTGTAATTACCCTGTCCCCGATACGCACTGCCTCCCCCTTCATAAGCAGGCCAAACAAAGGACCGATTTGAACACCGAGTTCGCGCGCCTTATCGGGGTCCAGTTTCTTCTTAATGATTATCAGGTGATCGCCCTCAATCTCAGTCGCTTCGTTAATAATGATCATTGATACGCATAAGGTTATTAAATCATGTAGTTTTGTTTCCTTCTGGTCCTCTCCCGTAATGAATACCGGGAGGACGGGAGAGTTTTTTGTTGCGAGATGGGCGACATGAATTTTTTTGAGCCCTGAAAGGAACTCCTGTCCCCCTGCAGTAAGGGCCGCCGAGAGGAGGCCGGGACTGATCCTGATGCTGACCGGGTCCAAAACCGGTTGCACCGAATGAAGATGGACTATTGCATCAGGGTCCAATGATGCTGCTATCGACCTGATACGGAGGTAATGGTCCCACGGCAGTGTCCCGATACCTGTCAGGTCATGCTCTGCGAGCTGGATGAGGCCGATCTCACGGACCAGTCCCTCTATATGGGCTAGGACTTGCCTTTCAAGGGCTTTTCTGTCTATATAGGCTGCTACGGCCTGGCTTTTTTCAGCCATCTGTCTTACCATTTCCTTCGTCAGCCCGCCGATTTCCCGCGTGTGGGCGATGTGACCGAACGCCCCCTGAGTGGAAAGGGCAATTTCAGTCTGTCGCCGTGCATAATGTGTTCCACCAAAACCGATAAGGGGAATTACCGGTCCGGGGTCCGCGAGGAGCACGCTCTCCGCCACGGCTAAGCCAGCCTTCTGATCAACCCATTCCGTTTCTGTGCTCCCGATCTCGACAAAAAATGACGGGTGACTTATCTCAGTAGGGCCGTGGTGCGTCACCTCGTAACCTGCAGTGTAACCAGGGGGTGCACGTTCTTTTAAGTTCCGTAGCACGGCCTGCATCCAGGCCGGGGCTGCCGGTGCAAGGGAACCCGGTTTTCCTCCAAGTTCTGCATTCCCAATGTTTCCCGTTGCATGAACCGTGAGCACGGGGACGGGGTGAATTGAAGCATGGCGGGAAAGGAAAATTACCAGATCTGCTTCAATATCGCGGTCGATCCCGTCCTCGAAAATCAGGCGGCCCGACACCTCGATATGAGAGTACTCATGGTGCCGTGGTGCGGTACCGTCTGATTCTCCCGGGAACCCGCTGGCCAAAAGTTCATGGATACGACATTGGATGTTCGTTCCGGCCGGGTCCATTCGTGAACTGACCACGGTGATCTTCATGATCTGGTGTTCCTCCTTCAACATGATTAACAATTAGCAAATCAAGTTGACAATAATAGTAAACACTATGCAATAGTAACTATAGCATTGTTCGTTATGGCAGAAGATATAATCAGTTCAGCATTTGAAAAAGAAGGTATCGATAGCGAAATCACGTGCCCGATGGCATTTTCCATTGCAGAAAAATACAGGATTAACAAGAGTGAGATCGCAGCGCATTGCAACACGCACGGTGTAAAGATCAGGGGTTGCCAACTGGGCTGCTTCAAATGAGTGTCTTTCTCGAAACTGTCCTCGTTGAAGAGGCAATCAACAGGATCCAAGCCCTTGCCCCAAAACCAGGGTCAGAACTGCTTCCACTGGAATCCATATCGGGGAGAGTCCTTTCGGAAGATATTATGGCGGATATTGATATTCCGGGGTTTGACCGGTCAGTCGTCGACGGGTACGCGGCGAGGTCTTCGGACACCACGGGGGCAGGAGAATCCGTCCCTGCAATGCTCCGACTGACCGGCAGGATAAACATGGGTGAGAAGGCGGCCGGTCAATCTGGCGCTGCTGGTTCGTGTGTCTATGTCCCGACCGGCGGAGAAGTTCCCACCGGGTTCGACGCCGTCGCAATGATCGAGTACTGCGAACTGATCGGGGACACCGTGCTCGTAAAACGACCGCTTGCAAATGGTGAGAATATTATCCTGTGCGGAGAGGACTTCCATGCCGGAGAAATTGTGTTGAAATCCGGGTGCCGTCTCGGTCCACGGGAGACAGGAGTCCTCGCAGCGGTCGGATGCGACAAGGTGCCGGTCTACCGTATCCCGAGGATCGCCATTTTGTCCACCGGAAACGAGATTGTCCCGGTGACCGAAGTCCCAACAGGGAGCAGGGTCCGGGACGTCAACAGTTATCTCTGCAGTTCATACGTGAAAGGACTTGGGTGCGAACCCATACTCTACGGGATTGTTCCGGATGAACGGGTAGCATTCCAGGAAGCGCTTGATGCTGCTCTTGCACGATGTGACGCAGTCCTGATATCGGGCGGCAGTTCAAAAGATGAACGGGATATGACGGCATCAGTAATACAGGAACGGGGGGCAGTCCTCGTCCATGGGATTGCGATTGCTCCCGGAAAGCCGACTATTATCGGGCAGGCTGGCGGAATCCCGGTAATCGGCCTTCCGGGGCACCCCGCTTCGGCCTTGATAGTCCTCAAAGTAGTGGTCCGGCACCTCCTGGAGAAGATGACTGGAGACCTGTCGCCTGGTCCTGCACTGGTGAAATCCGTAGCCCTTGAAAATATTCCCTCAATGAAAGGACGCGAGGAATATGTCCGTGTTCTGGTGACGGACCATGGGGTGACCCCCCTGTTTGGCAAGTCCGGCCTTCTTAATACCCTTGTCAGGAGTAATGGACTGGTGAGGGTTCCCGCGGGCAGCGAAGGGGTTGAAGAAGGAGATGCGGTGGAGGTTATCCAATGGTAACACGCTACCTGAAACTTATTACGCTCGAAGAAGCCAGAACGCTGATACGGACGTCTTTTCCCCATACGATCTCGCATACCCGTATTCCTATCGAGGAGTCAGTCGGTAGGATAACGGCAAAACCAATA
>JAPKXR010000186.1 GCA_026394715.1 Methanomicrobiales archaeon
CGATGAAAAGAAACGAATCATCGGGACGACAGGACTCACGGCGGTCCTGTATAATGTTCCGATGGAATTCATCCAGCGGTTCCGTGACCAGTTGACACTCGTCGACTGCCAGTTCCAGACAGAACAGGTAATCAGGAAAGCTGTGTGGTCCTGCTACCAGGAAAACCCGGTTGATTTCAAAGGCCAGGCACTTTGCGATCCCGGGGCATGGCCCGAACCACCACTGAGCGGCACGATCACCTGGAAGGTCGTGCAACCGTGGTCTGAACCACAGGATGACAAGGAACGGGCCGCGAAACAACGTGCACTCGACATGATCGAGCAGCTGAAGGCACGAAGTGCCGCGAAGGCCGCGGAAGAGATGAAGAAGAGGATGGACTGATCGATGTGACAACAACTGACGAAATAATAACGAGCACATACCAGGCGAAATCATGACTGATGAACACGAAATACGAAAAAATGTACGAAAGGGCTACGCCAAGGTGGCGGAGCAGGGATGCGGGTGCTGTGGCCCATCGTCCTCGTGCTGTGGCGGTACAACAACTGCAGATGAGATGGCCGGAAGGGCAGGGTATTCAACCGAGGAGATGGGAGCGGTCCCGGATGGTGCGAATCTCGGACTTGGGTGCGGAAATCCGCTTGCCCATGCAGCGATTCACGAAGGGGACACGGTACTTGACCTCGGATCCGGTGCCGGGTTCGATTGTTTCCTTGCTGCCCGTAAGGTCGGGAAGACCGGATTGGTTATCGGGGTGGATATGACGCCCGAGATGCTCGCAAAGGCACGGGAAAATGCAAAGAAGGCGGGAGTGACCAACGTCGAGTTCAGGCTTGGAGAGATCGAAGCCCTGCCGGTTGCTGATCACTCCGTTGATCTCATTATCTCGAATTGTGTCATTAATCTCTCACCTGATAAGGCGAGAGTCTTTCGGGAAGCTTACCGCGTACTGAAACCGGGGGGACTGCTCATGGTTTCCGATATCGTCCTTGAGCGTCCGCTCCCGGAGTCGGTACGAACTTCGGTTGAGGCCTATACGAGTTGTATTGCGGGTGCGATAATGAAGGATGCATATCTCGACCTGATCAGAACGGCGAATTTAACCGATGTGGCAATACTTGAGGAGGTACGAGTCCCATTCGACCAGTCAGCGACCGATCCTCTGTTCTCAAAGATTGAGGACGCCATACGAAGCGTGAAGGTCAGAGCGGTAAAACGGTGAATGTTTAAATGCAGGACCTTTCAGGTCCGGGCCATTCTTGATGAGGGAACATGAAACAAGGGAATGCCGGTAAAGATCAGGAGAAGGGAAGCGGCTGTTGTATTGAAGCGGTGCTGACCGTTGACGACCGGGGCCAGATTGTACTTCCCAAGCAAATACGTAAGAAGGCGGGCATGAAGACGGGGGACAGACTTGCCCTGATCGTGTGGGAGGCTAACAACAAAGTCTGTTGTGTCGGGTTGATAAAGGCAGAGAACCTGAATGCAGGGGTAAAAGGAGTAATATCACCCTTTTTCGAATGACCGGATAACCAGGAGCAGATAGATTTGATGCGTAGATTGGCCAGGACTTTATACATGACACCAGGTGAGACTAATTCCTGATGACGACGACTCATTGGTCCTCATCACCTGTTCCGGGATCTCCAATACCGGAAAACTTACTGCTCAGGTGGCAGGGATCCTTGTACAGAGGGAACCGGATTTGTTTGATGGGCACCTGCATGCGAAGCAGTCCACCCATGACATGGAAAAAGTAATCAACGGGGGGAAGGTGCTGGTCCTTGACGGCTGTAAGGACCATTGTGCCGCGAAGAAACTGAAAAGCCTGTGCATCACCCCTCATATCCATATCATTGCGACCGAAGTAGGGATTGAAAAGAACGGGATGGCAGACCCGGGGTTCGATGAGATCGAGATACTGGTTGCTGCAGTCCGGAAGGCGGTCCGTCAATGAAATGTGCAATCTGTGGTAACTCAGGTACTTCTTTCACGAAGGTGAATCACCAGGAAATCGGGGTTGTCCTCGTTTGTGATGCATGCCGGCTTAAGGAAAAAGACAGGATTCGCTCCTTACCTCATCGCAGCGGGTGCGGTTGTGTGTGGGAGTGATATAAGGGGCATCTAATCCGATTTGTTCATTCAAGGTCTGATTTTGATTTCTATCCCCTGGATGGGTAGAATAGACGGGATTTCCATTCATTCCCTAGGGTAAATTCTGTTGAATTCTATTTTTTGGAGATTTCAAATAAAGTTATAACTCTGTGGATCTGTATGTATATCCACATGTCAGATAAATCTGGAAGTGAGCATACAGGGCAGTCTCATCGGGACTGGATGAGGCATCCCGCGTTTCTTGGTGCCCTTATCGGTATTCTCGCTGCTTTTACCCAGGCCCTCCTCATCAGCGCCGGTGGCCCCGTCGCCTATGGTTTTTGTGTTGCCTGTCATACCCGTGACCTCGTGAACGGGCTTACCAATATTGTTGCAGGTACCCATCTTGCCCTTGCCCCCATTTCAGCAAATGCGGTCCTGCCGGTCATGAGTATTGTCGGAGTTCTCATCGGAGGTTATGTCGCAGCAAAAAAATCGAAGGAACATAAAATCCGGAAAGGGACGAACGTAGATTATGCCATCTATTTCCTTGCCGGAGTAATTGTCCTGCAACTCGCCATGATCTTCGGTGGATGCCCGTACCGGGCTGCATTACGGACCGGGTATGGTGACCTGAGTGCCCTTGTCTTCATTATTTCTATGGCCGCGGGTGTTATCGCCGGAGCATATATCATGTTAAAATGGGCAGAACGGGAGGAAGCATAAATGGTAGCCGTAGGAATACTCCCAAAGGATATCGCCATCTATGCGGTCCCCGTAGTAACTCTCATGCTCGGGCTCCTGATCGGTTACTTTGCCCAGAGGTCCGGGTATTGTTCGATTGGCGGGTTCCGTGACTTTTACCTTTTCAGGCACACACGACTCCTGTCAGGGTATATCACCCTGATTCTCGCATCGTTTGCCGGGTACCTCTTCTTCTGGTTCATCACTCCGGCAGCCATGGAGGGATTTTTCTGGGCAAACACGAATGGCCTGTTTACCGCGATCCCCGGAGCCCCCGGGGGCCTGAGTCCCGCTGCATATTTCCTGTTTGCAATAATCCCGGGATTTTTCATCGGGTTAATTTGTGTATATCTGGGTGGCTGTCCGATCAGGCAGACTGTTATGGCATCGGAAGGGAATTACAAAGCGGCCTGGTTCTTTGTCGGGATGTGCATTGGCTCAATTATTTTTGCCGCGTGGGTATCGGGTGCCGTTGTGGTCCTCATGAAGTCTGTCGGGTTCGGTGTATAGGATGTATTTGTTGATTTTTCCAACCAATCATGAGGGTGATTACCGATGACCTCATCGTACTTCCTTTTCTGCGGGGAGGTATCTTTCGAACGGCTCCAATGGATCAACGGGTGTTTTCCCGAAAAGGATAGTCCCGGGAAGAGTGGACACTCAAAGGTTACGGGTGCCGTTAACAGCTGTAACCTGTATCTCACCGGTGATGCACTTATGAGCCTCGTTGATGCCAGGCTTGAGAAAAACTGGGATTCCCTTTTTTCGGATTCCATGGTGAGAGTTATTGCTGATGGGGACGAGCTCAGGTTACACGGACTCCGCGATGAAGTGTGTACCCGTTATCCGGAAGTGAACGTCACTGGTGATCGCAGTTCCGCTGACGAAATAACCTTCTGGCAGTCACTGGTGAATCATATCCAGGAGGACTGGACGGGGACTGACAAGATGGCATTTCTCCTCTGCTATTCACCCTATATGAGCCGCACTCCGGTGTACATGCTCAGGTTTTTAAAAAGTGCTGTTGAAGCAGGTCTTACCCCCGAACTCTACAGCTACCTGGATGGCGTACATGTTGCCCATACATACCAGAGGCCGTCTGAGTTCGAGAATATCGGGGAAGGGATTGTTGCCCTTTCTACGGTTGCCGGTGGATCGGGTGAAGAACCATGGTTTGGTGCATGTTCCCGTTGTGCAACGGCCCGTGGGTATTACATGAAAAATCCGGATACAGGGGGTTGTGAGCCGGTTTCCTGTATCGATGCCATTACTATCCGGCCTCTGAGAGAGATTCTCGACCGGTTCATTGGGAATCACCCGATACTGGCGCATTCCTGCGGGGGTACATCCGTATCCGGGACACCAGATCAACCCGGGACGGATACGGCAAATCCGATCCTCACCGTCATGATCACCAATACCCCTTACGTATCTGAATGGACATTCGGTGGACTTTCCATGGCTGTTGCAGCTGCGATGGGTGGGATCGAGACCCGGGTAATATTCATCGAGCAGGGGGTCTATTCACTCTGCGGCAACCACGAAGTGACCCCTGAAGACCGGGTTTTTAATGTGCAGGAGATGGTTGAGGCAACCTCCGACATTACCGGACTGCAGTATTATGTCTATACTCCCTCTCTCAAGGAGCGTGGCCTCACTGTTGGAGAGTGCCAGTTATCAGTTGAAATGGTTGATGGACCCGGGCTTGGGGCATTACTCGGGATACAGGACAATGCAAACAATTCCCGTCCGGTGAGGACGATATTTTTCTGAAAAGGAGAGTGATTAGGATGGATACTACAAAACCCAGCGATTTTACCGACCTTACCTGTACAAACCTGATGATAAAACTCAAAATCCTGTTGAAAAAACTTGCAGCCGGTGGAGAACTACAATTTTTTGCCACCCGGGAGCAGGTCGACAATACCTGCTCACAATTCATCAGCCAGGGATATGACGTGAAATGGGATCAATCCGCCGACAACAGTTACCTTGTAACAATGAAGAAATAAGGGATTAGGCGTCGGACCTTTTCAGACCAATGGATAAGTCTGAATTCCCGTACGATACCTGTTGAATGGTCAATTTGATGAAGAACGATAACTATGATTTCGAACGATAGAACGGTGAAACCTGTCGGGCTCACCGTGCAGGAGGATATTCTATGGATGCAATCAGGGCTGACCATCTGAAAAAAATATTTGGACCGGTAACCGCGGTGAATGATGTCAGCATTACGGTGCGTGAAGGGGAAATATTCGGATTCCTTGGCCCGAACGGTGCCGGGAAAACCACAACGATCCGGCTGCTTACCGGAGTCCTCACACCGGATGCGGGAACCGTCACTATCAACGGGATTGACATCCACCGCCATCCGTTAGAAGCCAAAATGCAGATGGGAGTCATCCCTGAAAGCAGCACCGTCTATGGCGATATGACTGCTGAACAGAACCTGCAGCTGAGCGGAAAAATGTATGGCATGCCCCGGGCATTACGGGAAGAGCGGATTCATGAGCTCCTGTCGAAGATGGGTCTTGCTGAAAAAAGACGCATCCCCGTCCGGGCATTTTCGAAAGGGATGAAACAACGGGTGAGTATCGCGTGTGCCATTATCCATCGCCCGAAAGTTTTGTTTCTCGACGAACCGACCAGCGGGCTTGACGTGCAGAGCCGCAGGCTCGTGATCGAGACTATCCGCGATATGAACGGGCAGGGCAGCACGATTTTTCTTACCACGCACAACATCGAAGAGGCAAACACACTCTGCCATACGGTCTGTATTATCAACAAAGGGAAGATCGTAGCGCAGGAAAGCCCCGAACGTCTTAAAAAAATGTTCGATACAACACAATCGGTAGAAGTCTCCTTTGACCGCCCCGTTACGCAGGATTTGTTTAAGGGGGGAGGGATTATCCGGGCAGAGCCCTGCGGTGACAAGTGGCGGCTGTATACCGACAACCCAGACCTGGTGTTAAAATACCTGGTCGGTCGTGCTGAACGCGAATCGATTGGAATTACTTCCCTAACGACTTCAGGGCCGAGCCTTGAAGAAGCATTTGTCCAGATCACGGAGTGTGCATGATGGAGGTCCCACTGTTTCTCCGTGGCATCATTGTCATCACCGGAAAAAACATGAGGCTGTATTATACAAAACCCCCTGTCCTGATGTTCGGACTCCTGTTTCCGCTCTTCATGTTCTTCGCATTCTTTGTAGGCCGTCATCTCGATCTGGTTACATTCTTCCCGGCATTTCTTGCGATGATGTTGTTTTTCACCGCTTCTTCCGTAGCACCTTTGATCACACCCTGGGAGAAAAGGGAAAAGACGTATGAGCGGCTCCTTTCATACCCGGTGACGCAGGACAGTATCATCATGGGCGATGTACTTGCCGGCGCAATATTCGGGATTGGTATCTCATTCCTGGTTTGGATCGCGAGTCTTGCATTCGTCCCGGTGTCGATTACGAATTTGGGGTTATTTTTCCTTGCTTTCATCCTTGGCACGCTGTCCTGTGCAGCACTCGGTACCCTCCTTGCGTCCCCGGCATCCGACAGTCCACCGAATGTAATGATTCTCTCCAACCTGATACGGTTTCCACTCATCTTTATTTCCGGTGTATTCATACCGCTTCAGCAGATGGAGGGCCTGGGGCTTGCCCTCGCATATTGTTCACCCCTCACGTACATGGTTGATCTGTTCAATGCGGCCATGACAGGCATATCAGTATTTTCTCCTCTTGTTGACTGCTGTGTACTCGCCGGTGTCTCCTTCGTGTTTATTTTAGCGGGACGGCTTATCCAGAAAAGGAATATGATGAAAGGGATGTAGAGAAAAACAATATCGTTGGGTATTTGTCCGGGGCAACATTTCCCTCTCTCTTTTATTTATTTCCCTTCTTATCCTCTTTACGTCCCAGGAAGGGGCAGGAACTACCAAAACATGGCTGACTTCATCCAGAAAGCAAATGTAAAGCGTTCGGTCCGTATTATCGCGACCCCGATCGCCAGTGTCGCTGCATTGAACACCCTTGTCCAGGGAGCCATCGACGCAAACGCATTCGAGTGCGTGGATCACGTTGTCGGCGGTGTAACCATTGCCGGCATTACCCGTGGGACACAGTCGTTCGGCGTCAACGTGGTGTATGAAAACCC
>JAPKXR010000252.1 GCA_026394715.1 Methanomicrobiales archaeon
ACTTTCTGATGGTAGAGCGGGGTGATCGTGGTAAAATCTGCCCCGGTCATGGGTATTGCATACACGTAATTGTAGGTCGTATCGAGGAGGACCGCATAAAAGCCCGGCGATGCATCCTGGCGAACGACACCCTGAAATGTAACCGGCACCTGGTCCCAGGAACCGATATCCCCTGCCATCACGGGCAGGCTTTTCAGGGTTACCGGGGCTCCCGCGATACGGGGTGTAACGATGACCCCAAGAGCGGTACTCGGGTCGTAGGCCCCTTGTGCCAGGAGCGGTGCAACCTCCATTGCTGTATCCCTTCCCTTGTTGGTCAGGATAACGGTCATCTCAAACTGGTCTCCCGGGTAGTACCGGGTTTCCCCCTCAGCATGGGCAGCGAGTGCCGGTTGTTCGCCCGTATCGAGATAGATATACCCTGCCGCTAGGACCGGGGTGCAACAGAGGAGAAGTGCGAGGAAAAGGCAGGAGAGCACAACCCGGGGTACACCAGGCGAATGTACCCTTGGAACCGGGAGGGAAAGAGCCATGGAACCCCTCACTTCATCGCTGCCGTCTTTTTCTTCCGGTGCCAGAGATACGCCCCAACGGCGATGACCAGGATAACCAGGACAATAACGACGATCCCGTTACCCGAACCCGGCTGGACATCGATAAGCACCGGGATGTTGTCAGAGGTATAGGCGGTATTTGATGCATCGGTATACTGCACTTCAGAATCTGCCGAGTAGGTCTTGATCGTCGTCCCTGGATCAGCTTTTACACTGAAAAGTGCCGTGGCTGACTGCCCGGGGCTCAGGTCGCCAAGGTATGCCGTGTCATCATCACTTGAAAACGGGTCGACAACGCTGATGCGGGCCTGGGCATTATAGACCGTGGAATTACCTGTATTTTTATAGGTGACACTGACAATGCCGGTCTTTCCCGGGTTGATCACGGTGGGTGCACTGGTCCTCTTAAACGTTACCTTTCCGCCAAAGGTTACCCCCGTGCTCACCGGGGGAGACGTGACGGTATTTCCCTCGAAGTCACGGTAGACCGCATACAGCGAAACCGGGTAGGCCTGTGCAGGGTCTGCATCAGCCGAGACTGCAACTTTAAAACCCGGGTTTGCCGTTCCACCGGGGGGAAGTTCCCCGATATAAATACCGTTGCTGTAGGGCACGAGCGGGCTTGCACCTTCGGGTGTAAGGTAGACTGATGTCTGGTTCCCCCTATCCTGGCCGGTATTCCTGATGGTGAACCTGACATACCCGTCACTGCCGGCAAATAATTTGTCACTTTCAACACGGTCCACCGACAAAATGACCATCTTCCTGACCACGACTGGCACAGGGAGGACCGTTTCTGCGTCCTTGAAATAGTACTCTATCTCGGTGGTACTTTGTTGTTCTGCGACCGGGACGTACTGGTAGGTGATCCTGGCCTGCATCGTGTACAGGCCGGCTTTTGCGTCCTCGGGGACCTCAACGACAAACTCCGCAGGGACCACGGCACCCGACGAAACATCCCCAATTATCTGTGGATTTGATCGTACCTTCACCGGGGCATTACCCGGGAGAAGCATCACTGTTGCAAATTTTGCGGTCGTCGGGAGATATTCAGGCTGGATGGTGTAATAGTTGTACAGCTCCATCGTGTCTTTCCCCTTGTTCCCAATAACAAGCGGCAGTTCCATGGTGCTCCCCGGGACCAGTTCGTCGCTTGAATCAAGGGATACAAAGAGCTCAGGCCCGCCTGACATGTACCGCTCCCCTGCGAGGCAGGGGGTGATGCAGAATCCCATGGCTATGCACAGGATTATAAAAATTACCATATTTCGGTGCAGATCCAAATACCGCATTTCCAGCCCATTCCTATTTTTATTTTATACGAGCCAGGGTTAGATTAATGTAACTAAAACCCGGGCTTTGTTGAAACCGCTGCATGATTAAAAAAGTGGAAATACATCAGACAGGAGGGGGTTTCACCCCTGCTTTACCACTAATAAGATATTCATTTGGGGTCCAATTGCCTAATCCAGAAAAATTTTAGCAATTTTGAGACCCTTCATCTATCCCGACCGGGTCGCTAAAGCGGCGGGGGAAGCCAAGGGTGTGTGCCTCGAATTTTGAATACCCGAATCTGCAGGATTTATTTGAGTGGGTATCTACCGTTTCCGTTAATGTGCAGTTCCCCGATCATCAGGACACTGTTGCAACTTCCGTTCCCAGTGGAGGTACCAGCCGCCTGCTCCGGAGTACCAGCCACCAGAAAGGAAGAAGGGTGAGGAGCGAGATCACCCCGGAGAAGATATAGATCGAATCGATCCCCCAGGCGGTCACCATAATCCCGTAGATAAGGGGCGGTACCACGATCCCGATGCTCATCACGGTATTGAAGGCGCCCATTGCCACCCCCTGTCCAAGGTCCCTGCCATCGAGTGCGACCACTGCAGTTGCGGCCGCTATCGCCATGGCATTGCCTACACCGATCAGCAGGGCGAAAAGCGCGATTGCCGGGAGCATGTGCACATATACCAGGGCGAGTGTGCCAAACGAGACCATGATGGTCCCGACCACGATCATGTGCGACCTCTTGTAACGGTCTGCCATTTTCCCGAAGTATCCGAGGCTCATGGCCATGGAGAGCACTTCGATGGCGATGATCACGCCCGCGACGGTCGCGGAGAAGCCGTACTGGGTGGCGGCCAGTACGGGGATGAAGACCATGAACGCCGCGTAGGGAAAGGTGTTCATGAACCGGAAGAACAGAATGGCCTGCATGCGGGGGTGGGAAAATGCATTCCATATCCGTGGGGTTGTGCGTAAGCCGGGTTTTGACTCGGGGAGGAACCTGATGCAGAGCAGGAAGGGTATGAACGCCATGACGGCCATCAGGAGGAAGACCGGGGTGAGGCCGAATGCATTATAGATTACCCCCCCGACGATCGGGCCGCATCCCATGCCCAGGTAGAATGCATTCGATAACTTCCCCTGGTAGGCACCTTCCTGGCCGCGGGGGGTGATATCCCCGACGTAGGACATGGAGACCGAACTGATCAGGGCTGAGGCAATGCCGTGGACGAACCGTATCACGAAGAGCTCCATGATGGACCCGGCAAAGATGTACCAGATGGAAACGACGGTATAGAGACCAAGCCCGGCAGTAATGAACCACTTTCTTCCATATCGATCTGAAAGGGATCCGATTGACGGGGTGAACAGGATCCGGGAGAGCCCGTACCCGGCGAAGAGTGCCCCGATCCAGAATGGACTGGCATTGAATTCCTCCACGAATACCGGGAGCAGGGGGAGCACGATCCCGAGTCCCAGGAGTCCGAGGAACACGGAGACAAGCAGGATCGCAAAGGGCCCCCGGGGGACCGTGTCTGCCATATAATTGTAGTGGTCTGAATTTAGTAATAAACTGAAC
>JAPKXR010000155.1 GCA_026394715.1 Methanomicrobiales archaeon
TTTCATTTCTCCCCGGAATAGGTCTGGTGAGATAAAAAAGCCAATTAAAGATGACCCGACGAAGTGTGTCATTCCTGTTCATGGGTGATGCCAACGCTAAGGCCGAAAGCCGTAGTGCCAATAGCGAGAAAAATTTTGAGGCCGACATCCTCAAGGTCGGGCACCACGGCAGCGCTACGTCATCGCAAACACTTCACCAGTCATTACATCTTGATGCGCGGCGTGAACATAACCGAGTGTTGAAGTATTCCCGATACCGGTTAAATACCGCGACTCCAGAGATAATATGTCCGAAACGTGACCAGAGACAGATCTTGAAAGCATTCAATTCATGAATCCCCAGATCACGAAAAGATTACACAATCTTATTCTGGATGAACAGACTTAAACTCAATAACGGCATCTAATTCTAGTAGAACAGAATTAAATCCACGATCCGCCATGAGTATTCTGGAGAAGAAGAATAATGATTCAAAGCAGGATGGGAGTCACGGTTCGTCAGAAGGAAGGTTATCAGGCGTATATCCCAAAATCCCTCCCACCAGATCCGCCTGTGATATTCGATAACGAACTTCACCACTTATTGTCAGAAGCAGACCGGGCACTTGCCCGCCTCGATGGTATGACAATATTTCTGCCGAATGCAGATCTCTTCGTGGCAATGTATGTTAAAAAAGAGGCGCTGCTTTCTGCGCAGATTGAAGGGACTCAGGCATCGCTCCAGGGAGTCCTCGAATTTGAAGCCGACATGGTTCCCGGAGATGACATCAATGAGATAAAGGAGGTCATTAATTATATCCAGGCGATGGATTACGGACTCGGAAGAACATCCAGGGAGCTGTTTTCAATTGATATAATGCAGGAGGTCCACCGTATACTGATCGAAGGAACGCGGGGTAGTAAAAAGAAACCCGGTAAGATCCGGGCGGTTCAGAACTGGATCGGTCCTGCAGGCTCGACAATATATTCGGCAACATTTGTTCCGCCGCCGCCTGAAAAGGTGCAGGAGTTACTTTCAGGCCTTGAGCAGTTTGTCCTGGCTGATGATCGGTTACCACCTTTGATTAAAATCGCCCTCGTGCATGCACAATTCGAGACTATTCATCCGTTTATCGACGGAAATGGAAGAATGGGTCGGCTACTAATCACATTCTATCTTTGCTTTGCGGGAATCCTTGCACGGCCCCTGCTTTATCTGAGTATTTACTTAAAACAGCACAGGTCCGAATATTACCAGCTTCTACAGGAAATCCGCTTTGAAGGTGACTGGGAATCATGGATAAAGTTTTTCCTGAAGGGGATTATAGAAGTATCAAACGGGGCTATGATGGCTGCACGGGAGATTATTACATTAAAGGGCAAGCTCATCGAGGATCTCGTGCAAAACAATGTCGGGGGGTTGAATTCGGTCCGACTTCTGGACCTTCTCTTCAGCCGACCGGTGATCACCGTGACCGACATTTCAAAAACCCTTAAAATCAGTCATCAACCGGCATATGATCTTGTCGACCAGTTTCTGAAATTGGGAATTCTCCGCGAAATAACGGGTAAAAAACGATACAAAAGATATCTTTTCATTGATTATGTCGGGATAATTGAAAAAGGTACAGCGGTTTGATAGAGCGGTCCATTCACGTAATCGTGGAAGCCTTCCAGATTGTACATCATATGATACATGCAAATTATTTTTTTTCGTGTCGCCAATCTGCCCTTTCAGAACCCGCAAATCATGTTGTATATCACCCATGAGACACCTCCATTCGAAGCATGATAACCTAGACATCGCCCCCCTGAAAATTCGGTAAACTAATGAAATAAATGGTTTACCAGGCAGCCAGCCCTTCCATCGCACTTACCCATCGAAATACAACCAGAAAAAAAGGGATCCCCCCCCTACCCCAACACATCAAACGTCTTCGCAAACGACGTCCACCGTATGTCCTCACTGATGTTGAACCGGCCGCTGGTCATCTCAATCCTCAACCCAACCTCCACGTTTTCTGACGATATCAACCAGAATTCCATCGTCCTGAAGATGACCTAAGGAAGCGTTTCATTCCTGTTCATGGGTGATGTCCATGCCGATGCCGAAAGCCGTATTGCCAATAGTGGAACGAATCTTCAGGCTGATATCCTCAAGGTCGGCCACCCTGGCAGCGCCACATCTACCAGCACAGCCTTCCTTTCCGAAGTACAACCGAAGATCAGCGTCATCGAAGTGGGGCCGGGAATTCCTATGGTCATCCGACATCAGCAACCTATGGTCGCCTGGCCCAGGTGGGATCCGCTGTGTACCGCACCGACCTGAATGGCGATGTAACGGTGACAACCGACGTATCAACGGGACGATGTCACAACAAGCCAGCTGGTTTCGGGTTCTGTGAAACAGGTTATCACACAGCAGGCGGTGAGTACGCAGAATTCAGCCGGGGCGGTCTACGACTGTTCTTACAAT
>JAPKXR010000316.1 GCA_026394715.1 Methanomicrobiales archaeon
CGGGGCTTGTTACGGGGTCAGGGGTACCAAAGACCCGGAGCCCGGGTTCAACAATCACTGGTTTTCTCGGGTCATTATACAGGTTATTGACAAGGACCACCAGGGGTAATGTTGACCACATTGACGAATCCCGGATGATCATCAGATCGGCATACCGGACCGTCATCATTGATGCAAGGCAGGACTCCATCCAGCGGATTACCTCCTCCTGCAGGGAATTTTGCTGGTCCCAGAGGGTCACCGGGGACCCGATAAGGGGGTGCCCCAGCAGCGAATCGTCGCCGGAAATTGCTGAAGTCCTGATCATGGTCATGTTGTCGAGGGACCGCGGGAGTGCTTCCCCAAACCCACATCCCGGGTCTATAAGGAGATTTTTCACTCCCCTGTCTGAAATTGCAGAGATCAGTGACCGTATTGTACCGACGTTGCCGTCTGCATGAACCGCGAGGGGGCACCCGGAACGGACGGCCAGTTCAGCCATCTGTTCCCAGTTCGATTCATCGGCGGCGTATATGAGCGGTCTTTTGTCTCCTGCCACCCCGAGTCCTGCGGACATGATAACCGGGTCAGGTGACCAGAGTATAACTGGCATCTCTGTTACCCCCGTCACCATCTCCACGGTCTTTCTGAAGGTATCCGCATCACCGGAAAGCGAGCGGATGGTGATACCGTCGAGCTTCAGGGTTTGACCGATATAGGGATAGGAAAACGAACTGGTCTCCCTGATACGTCGGGCAATCTCGTCTGCTGCCATCGTGTCATCTACCGTGGTGAAGATCGCCGTCTTGTTGAAATAGCGGAGCTCGTGCCGGTGCATGACCAGCTGACCGCCGACCCGGATCTCCTGCTCGCCCCGCCCTATCACTACCTCCTTTACC
Source organism: Methanomicrobiales archaeon (assembly GCA_026394715.1). Lineage (GTDB taxonomy): Archaea > Halobacteriota > Methanomicrobia > Methanomicrobiales > Methanospirillaceae > CAIKOD01. The sequence continues at coordinate 879 of JAPKXR010000316.1, forward strand.
GGCGGGGCGAGGAGTGCCTCAAGTTTTTCAAGGCTAACCTGTAATTTTGGGTCTGCAAGCGGGGGGCACTGGGCCAGTGTCAGGCCGCGCTCACAGAGCTGGACTGCAAATCCCATGCAGGTCTTCGGGAGGCACTCCCCGCAATTGGTCCGGGGGAGGAGCGGGTAAAGGTTCATTGGGCCTAGTTTTTTCTTCGTCATCCTGGTTCCCTCCTAATGCCCCACCCCGATGAAATCAGGGAACGTTGCTGGGTTTATTCCATCTGCAAGCCACCCGACGATGTCCTCAATGGTCCGTGCCCCCCCGGGATGAACCATGATAAACAGGTCAATACCTGCAAGAAGGAATGCAAGGGCCCCGGTTGTTTCCCACAGGGGACCCCGGTACTCACGGGGTCCAAGTTCTGCATCCCGTTTCCATGCTTCCCGGGCACCCCATGAATTCGCAGTCCCCGAGGCCATCGGGCACTGGAGCTCCCGGTCACCCATCAGGCCTGCATAACGGATGCGTTCCATTACCGAAAATGAGTACTCAAGTCCGTACCCAAGCGCCGCAGATGTCGGGTCCATGATGATCTGGTCGGGGGGCAGGTACCCCATCAGTTTCCGGTTCAGCTCCTTGGCCTGGTTAATATCGATCGGGCTCCAGGCAAGGACCACATGGTTAAATTCCTGTGCCGCCTTCGCCACTGGTTCCCACATGCTTATGGTAGCTGATGAGAGAAGGATACGTTCCCCGGCACACACTTCAGCTATTTTAGGGAGGAGTTTTGCGTCTTTTTCAGGATTTCCTGACCCCCCGATGATGAGTGGGACGTCCACTGCCTGGAGGAGGTCTTCAACGAGGCTGACTGCCCGCTTCACGGGTGTATCCTTGAGGTACGGGTCTGTGCTGATCAGGTCAAGGTCGATTAAGTCTGCGCCGTAGCGGTCGACCCAGGCCTTTGCCCAGGCACAGGGGTCCTCGAGAGCGTCCCCGAATGACTCCTTGACCGGCCCCGGGAGCGGCGGGACCATATCGAATACACTC
>JAPKXR010000398.1 GCA_026394715.1 Methanomicrobiales archaeon
AAATTAATTCAACGATACGAAGCATTCAGGCAGATCTACCTTAAGGGAGAATATAATGAGACCCAACTGAGGCGTGAGTTTGTTGATCCGCTCTTTCCGTGCCCTTGGATGGGATGTCGATAACAACCAGGGATTTTCCGAGGCCTAACAAAGATGTCATCCATGAGCAGACGATTAAATTCCGTTGACATGATACCAATACAAAATTTATCGATTATGCCTTCCGTCTTGGCGGTGTAATGAAATTTATCGTCGAAACCAAAAAGCCGTCCTCCAGGATTTCCGACGATGCAAGGTCAGCGCTCCAGGTCCGCCGGTATGCCTGGAATGCGAATCTCTCACTCAATATCCTCACCAATTTTGAAGAATGGGCTATCTATGATTGCCGGATTAAGCCCGAAAACAGTGACCCCGCCACAAAAGGGCGGATAAAATATTTCACCTACAAAGATATCGCAAAAGAATGGTATTATCTTTCTTCTGTTTTCACCAAGTCTGCGATCCAGAAGGGTTCATTTGACGCCTACGCGGTCGAGACGAAAGGCAAGAAAGGTACGGCAAGTGTCGATGATACCTTTCTCGCTGAAATCAAAGAATGGCGGGACCGTCTTGCGAAAAACCTCGCCCTAAGGAATCCCTCATTGTCTGTAGATGAACTGAATGATGCAGTCCAGAAGACGATTGACCGGATTATTTTTCTCCGGATCTGCGAGGACCGGGGAATTGAGAAATATGAGACCCTCAAGAAAATACTGGAGGGTCCTGATACCTATCAACGGTTATGTGCTCTCTTCCTGGATGCAGACGAACGCTATAATTCAGGCCTGTTCCATTTCAGGGAGGAAAAGGGCAACCCCGAGAGACCTGATGGATATACCCTTACTCTCGCCATTGATGACAAGACCTTAAAAGACCTGATCAAACGTCTCTATTACCCGGAGAGCCCGTTCGAATTTTCCGTCATGCCCACGGCAATTCTCGGCCAGGTCTATGAGCAGTTCCTCGGGAAAGGTAATCCGTCTTACAGAGGGTCACCAGGCAAAGGTTGAATACAAGCCGGAAGTGAAGAAGGCGGGCGGTGTCTTCTACACACCGGAATATATTGTCGATTACATCGTGGAGCACACGGTTGGGGAACTCGTAAAAGGGAAGTCCCCAAAAGATGTCTCAAAGATCCGTGTACTTGACCCAGCCTGCGGATCCGGTTCATTTCTGCTCGGTGCCTACGACAAACTTCTTGACTGGCACCGGGACTGGTATATTGAACACCTGGTCCCGGTAGTGAAAGAAAGGGGGGCAACTTCAACAGATGTAACAGCACTGATCCCGCACGATGCAAGAGGGGCAGAAAATCTCCCGATATACAAGGCTGAAAATGGTATCGAGTCCCGTGTGCGAAGTAACTGGAACCTCACGACTGCAGAACGAAAGCGGATCCTCCTCAATAACATTTACGGGGTCGATATCGACCGGCAAGCGGTTGAGGTTACGAAGTTGTCTCTGCTGCTCAAGGTTCTTGAAGAGGAAAACGAGGAGACCGTTTCAAAGCAGCTTAAACTCTTCAAAGAACGTGCGTTGCCATCACTTCATGAAAATATCAAATGCGGGAATTCGCTGATTGGGTCTGATATTTACATGGATGTACAGGTAACACTCGATGATCCGGCTGTTGCGAAACGGATCAACGCCTTCGATTGGGATGTGGAATTTCCAGAAATTATGACGGCGGGGGGGTTTCGACGCGGTTGTTGGGAACCCGCCGTATGTGAGACAGGAGTCCCTCAAGGAGCAAAAAAAATATTTCGAGACACATTACGAGGTATATCAGGGAACGGCGGATCTCTATGCATACTTCATTGAAAAGGGGATTTCGCTGCTTCGTCCGAAAGGCATTTTCTCGTATATTGTTGCGAATAAGTGGATGCGGGCGAATTACGGGAAACCGCTCCGGAAGTATTTGTTGACGAAACAGATTGAGGAGATCGTTGATTTTGGAGATCTTCCGGTATTTAAGACTGCTATAACTTATCCTTGTATAATTCGAATTTCT
>JAPKXR010000016.1 GCA_026394715.1 Methanomicrobiales archaeon
AGGAGAAGAGAATTAATAAACTTCTTTATGATTGCCGATACCGATCAATTGGATTTTAGTGTGATCATTCTTTCAAAAAATAAAAACTAAACGGTACTGTTGTGTTATTCTTACAGCCCATAGACCGTCCATTTTTCCTGATAATGAATGGGTTCTCAGTGATGAATGGAAAAGGGTCTTGTTGAAATATTGTTATGGTTTGGACAAATGCGGATCTATGATCGGGATGTTTTTTAACCCATTTCCGAAATATACGCCTGAATGTATCATTCCAGATGAGTTCAATCATCAAGATCAGCCATGAGTTCGTCTAAATTTCCTCGTTTTACATTATTTGTGTGGTAATCTTCAAAAGCCTGTTCCTTGAAAAGTATCCATTCATCCCTGTTATTTTCAATCAACCGTCTTTCAAGAATGTCATGAATCATGCATTGTTCTTCTTTTCCCAGAGTATCTATAGACTCTAGTATTTGTTGAATTGACATGGCCGAAGTAGTCATGTGTATAATCTATTCATCTCTTAATGAAAACTCTTTTTCATCCTTCTGTTTAAGATCTGGATATTTTTATATTATTCAAACTACCGGGGATGTAAACCATAATTATTTTTGGCCAGGAAATATTGTGTTGATCGCCAGTTTGTTGATGACAAAGGATGCGCCCTCTATGAACTTTGGTTATCCCAGCTTAGCGGGGATTGGTACGACTTCCGGTCTCGGGTATGTGAACTCGACCGGTAAGGACCCGATGGCCAACGGCCGGTTCAACATTGGGGAGGACGTGCGGTGGGGCTCGTTCGCGAAGACGTTTGATGTGGTTGGGTAAGGCGGGGGATCCCTTTTTTTTGGTGTTGATCTCTATTGAATTTCGTCAGCAACCATTAACGGTGGAGGTCCCTGGCTTCCAGCCCGCTGAAGCGGCACCTGGAAAGGGGACAAAATAGCACGTGGCCGGTCCGTTCGTCAATGGAAATTTCAGCGGCATCCTTGAGTCCCGTGGCCTGGGGCAAACGAGATGATCTCTCTGCGACATGAATAACTGGACAACGCGGAGGCGTTCGTGATCGTGGCCGGTGTTTACCCGGGATCGTGGTACCTCCCGGCCAGGAAAGGCACCTGATACACAAGCGAGATGAACCCATGACTCCCGTAACCGTACCCATCCAGGCCGTTCACATAGTTGCGAAACATCTGATAATGGCGATTCCGGGGTGGAAAGGGTGTCATTTTCTGAATACCGGAAAGGATTTTTTTAACGAAAGGAGGAGAATGCTTTCCTTGATGATCTGGAATCAAAGGTGACAGTTGCCTATAGCGTCTGCTTTGAAAGATGCGTTCGGAAGATCCGGGATACTTCACAAAAAGAGCTTATCAAAGCGCAGATCATTCGTATTGTCCAGAATTCGGAAACCGGAAAACCTATGCGCTGGAGCCAGGAAAAATACGGGGGGGTTCTCTGTACCGCCATACCGCCTCTCGTTTTGCTATGATAAAAAGAATGATACAATCGTATTTCTTTCGTTCTATCACAAAGATGAACAATAACCATTATCACCGTAACCCGATGTTTCAATTCCCTCCAAATGAAATGGGGTACGATGTTATGTGCCTTGCCACTTCGTTGCTATCTGTCAACGTACTAACCGGATGATGACCGGCCCGGAACCAATGATGGCCGCAAGAACGACGACTTTCGGGATAACCTGGACCGCCACACTCACTGATGAGGTAAAACCTTCAGATTTCAGAATTTTTCTTGTGTTGTTAATAAATGACAGACTTTATTTCAGTTGTGACCCCGCTTGACGTTACGTAATTCCACCCATTGTGGGGAATTTCTTCCGCCGGTAGTGAAGGAAATTAAACCCGCCATTGACAATTATGTTCTTACACGACCCAGTTTTATTGATAATCGGTATGAAAATCACGATAAAATGGAATTGTATCCTCGGATTTTCTTAAAACCTTCCTAAACCCATATTTTATATAA
>JAPKXR010000387.1 GCA_026394715.1 Methanomicrobiales archaeon
ATCATATCACAAATTCCGGCTATTGCTCACGGTTTGAATGGGCCGCCCATATCCTGGACCAGGTAGGGTGGACGGGAAAGCTTATTCCCGCAACATCTGATGAATTCCCTGCGGCGGCAGCAAGACCTGCTTTTTCAGTCCTCGATAATTTTGGCACGGAAGAAACACTTGGTTACTCATTACCGGGCTGGAAGGATGCGACAACACGGTTTCTTACCGAGCTGGAGCTGGTCCATTGACCCTGCTTGTTACTGGAGTCGCAGGATTTATCGGCAGCAATTTTGTCTACCATTATCTTGACCGGCACCCCGAACGGACGATAACCGGGATAGATAATCTCTCCTATGCAGGAAACCTGGATAACCTTTCTGCGCTTACTGATGAGCAGCAGGAACGCTTCATTTTTGTGAAGGCAGATATTACCAACCCGGACCAGGTAGGAACGATATTTGAGGACTATCCGGTTGACGGGGTAATCAACATGGCGGCCGAGACGCATGTCGACCGTTCCATCCATGACCCCCAGGTATTTCTCAAAACGAATATCCTTGGGACCCATGTCCTTTTGGAGACTGCAAAACATTCATGGCAGAAACGTGGGGCCTGGAAGAAGGGCGCAAAGTTCCTCCAGGTATCGACTGATGAAGTGTATGGCACTCTTGGAGAGTCGGGTTTTTTTTCAGAGGCAACACCAATTGACCCGCACAGCCCGTATTCTGCCAGCAAAGCATCGGCAGACCTCATCGTGAAGGCCTATCATGATACGTACGGGATGCCGGTTACCATCACACGGTGCTCAAATAATTATGGGGCGTATCAGTTCCCTGAAAAATTAATCCCGCTCGTCATCACGAATGCACTTCACCACAAATCCATCCCCGTCTATGGCGATGGTAAGCAGGTACGTGACTGGCTTTATGTAGAGGACCATTGCCGGGCAATTGACCTTGTATTTGAGGAAGGCAGAACTGGTGAAACTTACAATATCGGGGGAAATACTGAAAAGGAAAACATTATTATTATCAAAGAAATCCTTCGTCTCCTGGAAACGATGACGGGTGATACAACGATCACTCAGGAGTTGATATCGTTTGTCAAAGACCGTCCGGGACATGACCGTCGTTATGCGATTGATGCATCGAAGATCCGGAAGGAACTTGGATGGAGCCCTCGTGTACCGTTCCAGGAAGGTATTGATCAGACTGTCCGCTGGTACATCGACCACCAGGACTGGATGGCCCGGGTCATGTCAGGTGAATACCGGGATTTCTATGCAAAAAACTATAATAACCGCAATTTTTAAGCGTACTCCCAAATTTTTTTGGTAATGAAGAATTTCTCAATACCGATCGATAGAAGAAAGTAAAGCCGGGTCCTTCAGATTCCTTTCGGGCTTGTTATTTTCGTGGCTTTATTGATGTTTTTTCCTCCTATGAGAAGAAATTGCGTCAAGATATACCGATTCAACCTGCCCCGCAACAATTTTAGAGCTATATTTTTCTTCTACAAGTACCCGACCGGCAGCCCCCATCCGGCCGGCGAGTTCGGGATTATTCAATATTGTTTTTATGGCCTCTGCAAGGGCCTCTACATCTCCAGGCTCTATAACCAACCCTGCACCGGACATACGGATATCATGAGCAACCCCCGTAATATTGGTCGAGATGACCGGCCGCCCACATGCCATGGCCTCAAGCAGGACTATCCCAAACCCTTCACGCGTGGGATCGATTGACGGCAGGACGACCATTCTGCACTTGTTGTAATAGTCAGATAAGTGATTATATGGGATATATCCGGCAAATTCCACATTTTCTGATATGCCGGTTGACCGCGACAAATTGACATAGTACTCTTTCATTGGTCCCGATCCACCAACGACGAGCTTAATGCCAGGTATTTCCAGGGAAACATATCGTACTGCAGCAAAAAGAATTTCAAGACCTTTGTAATGGTGATAGTTGTCGAGAACACTTAAGAAAAAAATATCCCCTGTTATTCCTCTTGAAACCTGTGTAAAAACCCTGGTATCGACACTGTTAGGTATTACTACCACTTTATCGTGATATCGGGTGAGGCATGGTGTACTAAAACTGGAGCTTGTGATGATGATGCAGGTTGCCTGCGTTAACACAAAATGTAATAGCGTCCTGTTATAGAGTGAAGCAATGGAATGGTAGATACCACTTCCGCCGATATCATTGTGATACGTTACAATGAGAGGTACATTTTTCAGCATGGAAACAATCGAACTGCAATCGGCGCTCCATGGTGTAGGAAGATGAGTATGAATAATATCATAGTGGTCCATCAGTAATTTTAGAGGAAGGGCCGGAGTAATATTGGTATTTGCGATTTTTCCAATGGTGCAGAGTCGTTTGATTCTGATCCCCTGATAAGAGTCTGGGGTCTTCTCATCTGGTTCATTTGCACAGACAACCGTAACATTGTGCCCCGAATTAACCAATTCCTGGCTGACTGTCAATACATATTTTTCGACACCACCAATGTAGGGATAAAACCTGGCAGGCGTATGCAGAATCTTCATGTCCCTCTTAAATTAATTTATTTGATTCCAATTACAACTTAAATCCCATGGCCAAAACCTGGAAATTTTGATGGAGTCATGATCGTTTGGGTATCAGGTTTATGGAATATTTTGACCCTTATCGGGTGCAGTCAACCCTCTTTAATAATCGCTGAATAGAATTCCTCTGTTTTATCAACAATCTTCTCCCAGTTATAATCACCGGCTGATCTGGTGCATATATTCTTCATTTCATCTTTTTTTATAAGGCATGAAACGACCGCTTCTGCAAATGCTTTAGGTGTTGGATCGCAGATTATCCCTGTATCTTTGTTCACCAATTCCATCACCGCATTCTTCGGAGCATTCACCGTCACAACCGGGAGCCCGCATGCCATTGCTTCCAGGGCGGCAATACCAAACCCTTCCCTTGTTGACGGAGATGCACAGACTTTTGATGCCTTCATTAATGCAATAACTTCATCGTGATGTTTCAGAAAACCAATAAATGTAATATTTCCTTCTACATTGCATCCTGTTGCCATCATTTGCAGTGACTCTTTTTCGGGTCCGTCTCCGGCGATGATACACCTGATTTCGGGAAACTCCTTCCTGACGATGGCCATGGCCAAAATAAGGAGATCAACCTTCTTTTCCTTAATCAGCCTTCCGGTAAAAATGATGTCAGATATAAAATCAGATGGATGGATCATATTGATGTGGGGAAGATCAATTCCGTTGGGAATAATGGTTATTTTCGCCTCCTTCCTTATGGATATCAGATCTTTTTTTGTCAAATCAGAGACTGCTATCATCGTATACGCTAACCGGGAAGCCAGTCCTTCGATTATCTTACCAGGGAACCCTGATATGCCCAGGTATTGTGTCCAATAGTCTTTCCATACCTCGTGCCAGGTAATCACAAGGTGGCTGTGCCGCATTGTTGCTGCAAATGCTGCCGAAAAACAACTGAAGTAGGGGAAATTCTGGCAATCAATAATATCGAAATGTTCTTTCAACAGCGGGAAAAGTACTTTCCATCCAAAATAACAAGCTTCCCCAATGGATCTTCGCCCATGGGTGTAGAATTGCTTTGCCTGCCCCAATCCATGGTAGTACACACCATCTTTGGTAAATGAGGCATCGCCATCCCATTCCTTTAATCCAAAAATATGGATTTCGTGTCCGCGGGCAGCAAGCCGCTTCGACAACTCATAAATCCGCTGTTCAACCCCCCCGATCCTGTAAGGGTACACCGCATCATATACAAAGGCAATTTTCATCCG
>JAPKXR010000236.1 GCA_026394715.1 Methanomicrobiales archaeon
AGGGCGTTGCAGTTGATGCAATCGGTGGATCCTTTCCGATTGGTCAGTACGTGTTCCAGGGTTCATCCAAGACTATCCAGTCTGACGTACCCAAGTACTACGGCTGGACCGATGTGTTTGGTACGAAATACTATGCACTTGTTTCACTGTCCAACTCCGGTACCCGTACCGTAGGGTTCGAGACCACAAAGGACACGAAGGACAAGAAGTACACTATCCGTGTAGAGCGGCCTGAGCCATACGACCCGCCTGCATCCAACACCGGCGTAAACAGGCAGTTCAAGAGTGACGAAGTCGATATCAAGATTGAGAAGGGCGCAGTCACCATCGTCGCAGCCGGTACCCAGAACTACTTCCTCGGAGAAGAGGTCAAGTTCACCGGGACAAACTCAGAAACTGACTACACCTACTTGTTCATCACCGGTCCGAACCTTCCATTAAACGGTGGACAGATGACGAACCCGCGCGTAGCAGTAGAACCGTGGAACACAAATCCGGCGTCATTTTCCCCATCAGATGTCCTTGAGGACAACACCTGGGAATACAAATGGCAGACCGCAAACTTAAACCTCGATGCAGGTACCTATACCGTTTACGCAGTTGTGACGAAGAGCGACAAGAGCATGCTCGCCGACACACAGTATGCAACGGTATCAGTCATCATCAGAAAGCCATTCATCAGCGCACAGGCATCACAGTCTGTAGTTGCAGCCGGTGATAAGCTCTACGTCCGTGGGACCGCTGCAGGACAGCCGACAAACGGTATTGCAGTCTGGATCCTTGGTAAGAACTATGTCCTCTACGACACCACCAGTGTGAACGCTGATGGAACGTTCGAGAAGGAAATTTCACAGGGCGTAACAAATGATATGTCCCCGGGCCAGTACTTCGTGGTCGCACAGCACCCGATGTATAACGAGATCTTCGATATATGGCCAGCGTCCATACCCGGCTCCTTTACCAAGGACCTCGTCGTCGGTACTTACCCGGTTAGTGGAAACACTCTGTTCAAGTTACAGGGACCAGGCAGTCTCCAGGGATCTGACGCAGCAGAAGCACTCGTCCAGGCACTCAACAACCCAAGCGTTGATGATACCTATGCCAAGCTCCAGTTCCTCGTTGAAGTGCCAAAGATCACTGTTCTCCCGGTAGGCGAGAAGCAGGTCGGTGACGAGTTCACAGTCGTCGGAACCACCAACCTTGCAATCGATGACGAGCTCCTCGTTGAGGTAACCTCCTCGTCCTTCAAGCCAACCACGAAGACCCAGAGCGGTGAGTTCAGTGGAGCAACAGGAACCGTAAAGGTTCAGAAGGGAACAGATGGCCTGAACAAGTGGTCCTTCCCAGTAGATGCAGCAGCATTCAAGCCCGATGAGTACATCGTGCAGGCAGCAGGCATCACTGTAACAGCACAGACCTCAACTCTGTTCAACGTTGTCGAGTTCAAACCGACACCCGTGCCGACCACTGTCGTAGTAACCACTGCACCGGTCGTCACAGCACCCCCGACATCAGCACCAGTGACAACACCACCAACCGCCAAGCCGACAACTCAGCCTGGATTTGGTGCAATGATTGCACTGATCGGTCTCGGAGCTGTAGCATTACTCGTAGTGCGCAAGCACTAACCTAAAAATCTAATTTTTTTTAGTGCCGTTTCCCCAGGACTTGTGTATCGGGGTCTATTAGAGCCGTTTTGCGTAATATTCCCGCAAGCTGGCATTTCTTTATTAGATTTGGACCTGTTCTCAAAAATTGGGGTGGGCCTTTGGGTAGGATTCCCTTGATGTTCTGTCCCTGCAGGGGTACCTGGTGATTACTACACCTGTGGAAAAGAACAACTCCCAAACGTTGCATTTGAACCTGGGGGGAAATGCCCGTTACCCGGGCTCGTCTCTTTTATGTGGTATAAAAACCCAAGGATACACTGCATATGATTAGTGTTGCGATTGAGAGCCTGGCAGGGATTGGGTAATGAAATTAATAGCACGATTACTTGACATTGCAGACAGGGGTGTCCTTCTTAATACGGCTGATGCGAGGAACCTCGGGGTCCTTCACGGGGATCGTGTCCAGATCCTTAACGAAATATCGGGTATATCAGCTGCGGCCTGTGTTGACATTACGGCGAGCCTTGTTCCCCCCGGGACCGTAGGTATCTACCGGGTCTGTAACGAACGGTTATGCGTCGTTGACGGTATCATTCTGGAAGTCCGGGAAGCAGCGCGCCCCCAGTCGCTTGAATATATTACTAAAAAGATGAACGGAGAACGGCTGTCAAAAGATGAGACTTATGCAATAATCAAGGACGTCGTCTCAGATGATATCAGTCCTGCCGAACTTACGGCATACATTACCGCAACGTACATCAACTCCCTTGATATGGATGAAGTTGAGCACCTCACCCGGGCCATGGTGGACACGGGAGAACGCTTAAATTTCCATACCCATCCGATTGTGGATAAACATTCCATCGGGGGAGTTCCCGGGAATAAAATATCCCTGCTGGTCGTCCCGATAATTGCAGCAAGCGGGTTAAAGATTCCGAAAACCAGTTCAAGGGCGATTACCGGTGCCGGGGGCACAGCCGACCTGATGGAAATTCTCGCTCCTGTGGCATTCTCGGCGACCGAGGTTCAGAGGATGACGCTAAAAGTCGGCGGTACAATCGTATGGGGTGGTGCCACGAATATTGCCCCGGCAGACGACAAGATCATTGTCCAGGAGTACCCGTTTAAGATAGACGCACGAGGCCAGATGCTCGCTAGTGTAATGGCGAAAAAACTGGCTATCGGTGCAGATCTGGTCGTCATTGACATCCCGGTCGGACCGAATACCAAGGTTGCAAATGTCCAGGATGGGCGGAAATTAGCCCGGGAATTTATAGAAATCGGTGACAGGCTCAACATTCGTGTGGAATGTGCTGTTACGTACGGGGGGTCCCCGGTTGGTAGGGCTATTGGTCCGAACCTCGAAGTGATAGAAGCCTTAAAAGCACTTGAAGGAAACGAGGAACCCGGATCGCTGATCCAAAAAAGCCTGGCAATTGCAGGGATGGCCCTTGAAATGTCAGGGAAGGCTGCTGCTGGTACCGGGTCTGGTGTTGCGAGCGAGATATTGCGAAGTGGTAAGGCGCTGGAAAAACTACGCCAGATAATCGAAATCCAGGGTGGCGACCCCACGGTGACGTCATCTGATATTGCACCCGGGAAACATGAGTTTGTTGTCAAGACCCAGACGACCGGGTATGTCACCGATTTCAACAACAAGTCTTTAATTACCATTGCCCGTCTGGCTGGTGCCCCGCATAATAATGGTGCAGGTGTCCTTCTCCACGCAAAGAAAGGCAACAAGGTGCAGGCCGGGGACCCGATCTTTACCATTTATGCCGAGCGAAAATGGCAACTGGACAAGGCGGTGGAGGAAGGGAGGAGACTGATGCCTGTCGTGGTCGAGGGAATGCTCATTGACCGGGTGCCCGGGGACTACAAATGGCAGTAACTGTTATCCATGCGAATGGGACCGATCAAACTAATTTTGTGGTCGGGAATCAGATAAAATATAAATCATGGGCTCAAAAATATAATCTCTGGTGATTTATTATATGAAGGTAACCTGTCGTCTGATATTCCTGGTCCTCTGCCTCCTCCTCCTTGTCAGTGGTGCACAGGCTGCTACCCTCTATGTGAATGTATATGAAAAAACAACGAATATTTCAGCAATACCGTATGCATCAGTCTTTGTAAACGGTGCCCTTGCCGGGAAAACCGGTAATGATGGCATATTCACATTCTCACACCCTGGTACTAGTCCAATCACTGTGAAAGTGATGAAGGCCGGGTATGAATCATGGGAAGAGGAGGTTGGCATGGCAGAATCTTCCATCCTCGTTCAGGTCATAAAAAAGGAACTGGTGTTAAACATTGGTATTTTTGATGCCGACAGCGCCATCCCTATTGCAAGTGCACAGGTACGGGTAAATGGGCCGAACATCACAGAATTTCAAAAAATGACTGATATGAACGGTTCGGTCACGTACCCGGCGCAGGCACTGGGTATCTACAATATCCAGATCAGTGCCCCGAATTACCAGAACCGGAATGAAGTCCTCGAAATGGGTAATGAAGGAAAAAACATCCAGTACCTTCTTATCCGGGGTGACAGGTTCTCCATCCTCGCAAAAAGTGCGGTTGACCAGACCCCTGTCGCAAATGCGGACGTATTCATCGACGGCGCGTCCAAGGGAAAAACTGACGGGAAGGGGATCCTGTCTCTTGAAATTCCGCGGAATAAAGTATACAATATAAAAATAACCAAGCCTGGCTTCACGGATTATTTTGAAAAAAAGATGATCAGCGAGAATGAGGCAGTTGTCACCGCTTCGATGGCCATTGCGCCGTACCAGGCATCAATATTTGTGTTCGATGAGACGAAAGCCCCGATACAGGGTGCGTCCATTATAATCGACGGCAAGACACTTGGTAACACAAGTCCGTATGGAAAGTATACGTTCCATGACCTTCTCTCTGGCCAGTATGTCCTCGAAGTGAAACACCCCGGTTTTTCCCCCATGAGAAGAGAAATCGGGGAGGACGATCTTGGGAAGGATATTACTGTGGAATTGCCTTACCAGCAGGCAGATCTCCGGATATTTGTTGAAGATGAAGGTTACCATGTGATACCCGGGGTCTCGATCTCCCTGAATGGCAGGAATTCAGGGGTTACTGATGATTATGGGGCATTTAAAACACAGGTCAAGGTGAGCACCGAGTATAACATCACGGCATCAATGAAAGGCTATAAGCCTGTCACCATGATTGCCGGGATCGACCCCGGGAACACCACCTCGACAATTACCATCTCCATGGAAAAAGAGACCAATACGGGTCTTTTCCTCACCGCAGGCCTTATTATCGCAGTTATTATCATTATCATACTCGTGATACTGCTGGTTATCAGGCGAAAACCCAAAACCAAGTCTTCTCATGGCAGCAGCAAAAGCTATGGGGGCGGTGGCGGCGGTAAAAAAGGTGAGATCTGATCAACTCCGGTACATCATTCGTTTTTTTTATTATGGGGGCATAGCAGGTCTGCCAGTCCCAGTTGGGAAAATGATTTCCCGGGGTATTCCCCACAAAAACCTAATTGATATTCCATCATATGATCTAAAAATAAGTCAACGGACCCAGCGGGAATCGAACCCGCGTCCTTGGGTTCGAAGCCCAAGAGGATGTCCTCTACCCTATGGATCCAACCATTCCCATATTTTAATCCTAACCTATTAAGCATTTTTCTACCGACTGAGTACTGAAATGATCCTCTCTGCCATTGAGATATCTAAAAGATTGCACGTATCAGGATGCATCAACGACCGGTCAGACGATTGCACCAGTGATATACCGGCCCGCGTATGTCATTGCACCCCGGCATCTGCCTGTGCAGCGGATAAAACAGTACATCCTGTACAAGCAGATGGTCTCGTCCTCATCATCACCCCGTTTTCCCGTGAATGCCTCCAGCCCGCATCCTATGACCTCAGGGTAGCGCATGACCAGATCCTGCCACGGGGAGCTTGTAGCCTGGTACCTACGCTGGAATGGGTGGAGCTACCGGTGGACCTCGCAGCCACGCTACGGTGCCGGTCCTCGTTTGGACGGAAGGGAGTACTGATTGCAGCCGGGTTTGTCGACCCGGGGTTCCGGGGACAGCTGACACTCTGTCTCGTCAACATGGGGGCAGAAGAAGTTCCCCTGTATCAAAATAATCGGGTCGTCCAGATGATTATCCATGAAGTGAAAGGTGGAAACCGGCTCTACGATGGCAGCTACCAGGATAGCCATGGGGCAATCCATTCAAAGGCGAGGTCGGGTACATGATAATTTCAGAGCCATTTGATCCTTCCTTTAGTGGATCAGACAAGGACCAAAGATTACAAAAGGTTGATCCTATCCGATGACAGATCAACTATTAAGGAATACAATTCAGAATTAACAGGGAAAAGGGTACACGTGCGTGGAATAAGTGGGACATCAATGAGAGCAGATAATAAATTTTCAGAAGATTTGGGATTTCGTGAGACCTTATGATCCGTACAGAACGTAAATATATCGAGATCCTCCGGATCCTTAAAGACCACAGTGAACCCGTTGGAGCCAAACGTCTCAGCGAGATTATGGCTGAACGAGGTTTTATCCTCACTGACCGTGCCGTCCAGTATTATCTTCAGTACCTGGATGAGATGGGGTTTACCGAGAAAGTGGGTAATTTTGGACGTATTCTTACTGCTGCCGGGATCGCAGAGACCAATTATGCCCTTGTAGGGGACCGTATAGGATTTATCATCTCAAAACTCGAACGGCTAGCGTTCAGGACCACGTTCGATCCAGAAACCGCAACCGGGGATGTTGGCTACAACCTCTCTATCGTGCCAAAAGACCAGGAAGAACTGGTAATTTCAGTTTTTGACGAAGTAATAAAGGCCGAGTGTGGTTTTTTTTGCTCGTACCGTATTGTAGATCATGACCCGAGGGTACCTTCCGGCTCCATCGGTATCATGACGATCTGCAGCATCAGCATGGATGGTGTATTCCAGAGAAATGGTATCCCGGTAAAAATGGCCTATGGTGGCAGGCTTTCGATCGAAAATGGGACTCCTACGACTTTCCTTGACCTTATCGGTTACCGTGGGACCACGATCGACCCACTCCAGTTGTTTGTTTCTGCGGGTCTGACGTCAATACGGACCCTTCTCCGCACAAAGGCTGGAATAGGGCTTGCCAATGTCCGTGAAGTCCCCTGCACCGCAGAAGGCCGGGTAAAAGAGTTGATCATTTCAATGCGGAAATGCGGGTTTGTATTCCCGATCCAGATGGGGAACACAGTCCTCAATCTCCAGCCTAACCCGCACCGTATCTCAATTGCATCATTCAGCGGGATGAACTTCGTTGCGAATGCAACAGAACAGGGTGTCCGCATCACCACGGAGATCGGGGCGGGCAATATCAGGTTCTCGAAAATTGTCGATATGGAGTAACGGCGGGGCCTTTAGTTCCGGGAAACGGCGGCAACAGTTTTTTTTCTGTCGCCCTGGGGATGGTTTCCTGAGTCACGGGCAATGCCATTCCTAAATGCGCAGAGAAAATCCCGTTTTAGTGTTTTCCGTCCATTTTTTTCAAATCTTCGCGGGCCCGGGCGACAACCGAGGCGAGGTCTGTTTTCATCGTTTCTTCAACAGGTGACGCAGGTTCTTTTCTATCGGTGAAGGGAGTGTCCTGGTTGCGTTTCTCATTACCGGTGATATTATCCACGGTTCCGGTACTTGGTGTATACGCCGGAATTTTGGAAATGGTGGTCACCTGCTCTTTGGTATCAGGAATTGGCTTGCAGAAATCATGTGAGGGCTCGGATCCATTTTCTGCACATGGAATATCAGTACCGGAGTGAATCACCGTGTCATTTTTTACCGGTGTCTTTTGCCTGCCAAAGAACGGGATACTTTTTACCCGCCCCGGATCCTGCCCGGGTGTCGGTGCAGATGATTTCTGTTGCTCTCGTTTCGGTGCACGGGTACGAAAAAATGCGGGGAGATTCTCCCGTCCGGCATTGATTGTACCTGCAAGGGTGCCATCATAGTGGCTGTTGGCGGTCGGCACACCTGCATCATGATCCGTTGCCTGCTTGTGCCACTCTCGTTCCCATCCGGGGTTTTCAATCGTATAGTCATCCCGGATTGCCCTGATCTCCTTCACCCGGGGAATGTTAGAAAGACCGGCAAGGATGATGATAATGGCAATATGACGGGTATTTTTCACCGGGTAATCACCCGACCGCATCTCCATGCCCGCTATACTGCGGTCAATCCATTTCCTGACCGTCATAAAGCCTTTCATGCTGATTGCCTGTGTGGGTCCGGCAACAAGGACAAGGGCTTTTTCTGCGCTTGTTAAATCGCAAGGGACAGAAATATTCTCGTATATTGCCTCTTTCGCGAGGTCAACCAGTCGTTCAGCCTTTTTATGGCCTGATTCTACCTGTGTCCCCAAAGGGCGGAAGAGACTGCCGATATGGAATTTCTCACCTGCAGTGTCTGCTGCAGCATATCCAATGGCAACAAACCCCATCCCCCGGATGGTATTGAGAATTTCTCCTGCGTCAAGGACCACTTCCCCTGTTTCAATCTCCCCGCCTTCGCCGATCTCACCCGCCCGGAGCAATAATCCCAGGCGCCGTGCAATGCCGGTATTCTGGGTTTTATATTCCATCTGGATGGTAATCGCCAATCCCGTTTTGGACAGGGAATTTAATTTCCTGGAGGCGACTTTCTGGTTTTTACTCCCTGCCGTGGCATGACCAGACAGTTTTTCATTGTCGAATACGATGATGCCTTCGACCAGCGGGAGAAGCCGGTCTATATCCTGCGCGGCCTTTGCGGAAGTCCTCCTCCCCTCTCCAAGAGCTGGCAGGGTAACAAGTCCGAATACGGGTTCAACGACGGTTGACCTGACCTTTTCCAGGATGGCAACACCCACGCCAGCCATGGTCCCACCCGCCCCGGTGCATAGAATAATTGCATCTTTGTCACCGGTATCGAGATTGTGCAGCAGGTTGATGATCTCATCGGTTGTAATATCATCCGTGATATCATCTGTCTGCAGCGACACAGAGGGGAAATAGATTCTCTTCCCCACGGGGATGTAGGCCAGGTGATTGAGTGTACCTGCATCGCGATCAATCGCAATAGCCTCCACACATGAGACGTTACTGAACTGGTGGTCCTGGCCGTAGAGCATATCTGCTATCCTGCATCCTGCTCCTCCCAGCCCGATCGCAAATATTCGCATGCGTAACCTGCTCCTTCCAAATGGTTTTTCCCTTGTTATGCAAGGTTACCCGGGGCTCATGGATACAAGTGAACCCCATTAACTGGCAGGGTGCAACTTCCCTGACATGAGCAATCGCTGATAACCTGAAATACCAGTATAGAGTGAATTCGCGCTCCTGTTTTCTGTGAATACTATTCCTGTCCAAGATTTTTAATTAATCTCTTAAAGTGTTTGTGATAAGCTTATAATTCACCAGTCCAATTGTTTTTTTAAATTTGTGAGTCCTGTTAGAGAAGAACGTCCTTCCCCTATACCTGGATTCTCTAGATCTCCCTGCGTCCCGGATATTTTTACATGGTACAGGCTCCTGGTGCGAATGGAATCTCCCGAAATATGCGAAGGCCTGTTAGCAATTGGTCCCTGGGAAGAATGGAAAATAATAATTTATTTAAACGCAGGGACGAGAGTACACAGTGAGGTGAATTAACCTTGACGTATGGAATAGAATTTGTACCAGGAAATGTTAATGTCAAGCAGGTAGTTAATTTCTGCAAACTCGCAGAGTCGAAGGATATCGACTTTGCATGGATTACCAACCACTACAACAACCGCCACTGTTACCCCGTGCTTGCGGCAATTGCACAGGCAACCACCACCCTGAAGATGGGACCCGGTATCATGAATGCATTCACCGACACCCCGGCAGCAATGGCATCCTTTGCCTGCACCCTGAATGAGATTTCAGACGGACGTGCGGTAATGGGTATCGGACCCGGCGACCTCTCAACTCTTCCAAAGCTTGCAATAAAGGCTGAGAAGCCAGTTGCGCGGCTGAAAGAAGCAGTAATTCAGATGCGCAAGCTCTGTGCAGGAGAGGAAATAAAGAAGTCCGGCATGGAATTCTTTGACTACGACGGTGCCAAGCTCACCGGTGTCAACCTGCCAGGAAAGAAATCTATCCCTGTCTACATCGGTGCACAGGGGCCGAAGGTCCTCGAACTCGCAGGGACCATCGGAGATGGTGCGTTAATCAATGCCTCAAACCCGAAGGACTTCGCCATTGCAATCCCGATCATCAAGGCTGCCTGTGAAAAGGTCGGCAAGAAGGGATTCGATATCGGTGCCTACACTGCGATGTCTATCGACATGAACGAGAAAAAAGCTCGCAATGCAGCAAAAATTGTTGCGGCATTCATCGCAGCCGGTTCACCACCAGACCTCCTTACCCGCCATGGTCTTGATCTGAACAATGTTGCAAAGATCAAGGACGCGCTCGGCAAGTTTGACTTTAAAACAGTTGGAGAACTCGTCAGCGACAAAGAGATCGATGCATTCACCATTGCCGGAACACCTGAAATGGTAAAGGCTAAATGTGCAGACCTCACCAAGGCAGGGGTTACCCAGATTATCTTCGGCTCACCACTCGGCCCGGACATGACAACTTCAATCCGGCTCCTTGGCAAGTACGTTGTATAAATGGTCTAAAAAACAATTCACTTTTTTTTTGATAATTTCTGATCGGGACTTTTAAATTTCTGATTATCCTAGTAGGCAGTATATCCGCCATGTTTACAGTAAGGGAGTTACGGTTGGAAAATTCGGTCCTCCAGTACCGCGAGGAACGACTGACTGGTCTTCGGTGCAGGATAAGCCCTGGTCGTATCAAGCGGGGATTGGATGTCTCCTATTCCTATTCTCCTGATAGAGATGGTTGTCCATTTTGTCCGGACCAGGTATTTTCTGTGACCCCTAAATTTCCAGGGGGTGCGAGAATTTGTCTCGGGGAGAGTATCACATTTCCGAACCTGTACCCTTTTGCCTCGTACCATACGGTTACCGTAATTACGGCAGAGCACGGGGTGAATACCTTTAGCAAAAAGCAGTTGAATGATGCATTTCGTGCCCAGGTATGTTCGTTGTCCCAAGCGGGGGGCTACCCTAGTATCAACTGGAATTATCTCCCGTCAGCAGGTGCAAGTCTTGCACATCCTCACCTGCAGGGGATTGCAGATGAACAACCGCCTGTAATCGCCGGCCTTTACATGGATAATGGTAAGCGTTACCTGGAGCGTCATGGCGGGTGTTACTGGGATGCCTGGAGGGAGCACGAAGAAGGGTCTGAACGGTACCTTTTCGGGAATGAAATATGCTGGACTGCACATGCAGTGCCGCTTGGAGAACGTGAAGTTCGTGGGGTCCTGCCGGTTGCAACGTTAGAAGATTCCGAAAACTATCTTGATACCCTTATCGAGGGTATCCTTTCTGTCATTGATCTCTACCGGGAACTTGGAACCCACGCTTTTAACCTATCATTATTTTTTGACAAGTCTTGTTCAGACCATGGATTTCGGGCATTCTGCTCGATTATTTCAAGAATTAACCCAAACACCCGGTCACTAGCGGACTCCGCGTTCATGGAGAGGCTCCACCTGGAACCCGTTATCCTTACGCTCCCGGAAGACCTTGGAGCGTGGTACAGGGAAAGAGAATAAATTTTATTTTCTGATCATTCCTGTTATTTTGTGTTTTTCGTAACCTGTTACAATAGAATTCCGACGATGAAAATACTGATACGTGTAGAGTTTTTCATTCATTCCCTGTAGTACACGTATTCGGGAATTCAATTTGGCAAAGTATCTTTTTATATATCTCCTGGTATGGGGTAATTCCATCACAATCCCATTCAAACCTGTGACTGCTCAGAAAGGAGGCAGAAGTCCTAGGGCGTTGATCACCGTTTCAGAATATTGATGGTTTGCGGATCCGCCTGAACCGAAGGATACAAAAAAAATAATAAAATTTGGTTTACTCTGGTTTCGTGACCAGTTTGGTCTTTGAAACAAGCGTACCGTCTTTCTTGTGTGGCTTGCGGATTACGCCGTCTACTGCCTTTTCGAGTTCGCGTGCCTCGTCACAGAGGATTGTTGCGGCCCTCATCATTTCGTGGGCACTTGCTACAATCGGGACGTACTGTTCCCATTCCTTCGTCATAAAGCAGCCCTTCACGTTAACCATTGCAACAGCAGACGCGATTTCATATGCCGCGCGTGCCTTTGCAAGGGCATAGGGGTTTGAAAATTCTCCGGTGACTGCCTTATCGGAGGTCATGACGACCTTTGGCAGAACGATTTCTGCGCCCTTTTTGACGGCCTTTACCTGGTTTATTACCTCATCAAGTGCGAGCTGCATCTTGCGGAACGCACCGGTGACGGAGAGGACTTTTACAAGGTTGCCATTGTAGTCTGCCATCTCGACTGGGTCGAGGAATTCCCTGCGTGCACCAATCATGGCATCTGCCTTCATGATGATGTAACCGAATTTGCTCTCCTTGAGATCTGCCCATTCTTTCTTTGTTGTGACATCATCGGTGATAACGACAACAGGGATACCTGCCGCAGCGAGCTGCTC
This sequence comes from Methanomicrobiales archaeon, assembly GCA_026394715.1. GTDB lineage: Archaea > Halobacteriota > Methanomicrobia > Methanomicrobiales > Methanospirillaceae > CAIKOD01. The sequence goes on from JAPKXR010000236.1 coordinate 12,231, forward strand.
ACGGGCACCGGTTGGGCCTGGAAGGACACCATTTGGGGAGACTACAATACAAAAGTCCGGCTTCCATGCCTTCATATTGGTTACTACACGATCGATATCTTCTGGCTGAAGCTTTGTACCGCTCGTTGCCATAAACGTCTGCATGTCCTCACGGTCTGCTCGTTCGTCGAGAAGAAGTTCGGCCATTACGCCGCTTGCAATGTTGCCTAATTTAGCAACTCCAACTTTAACTACCATGTTTACACCTCAAAAATTTTATATCACGTTTATATGACCTGACAAATATAAACATTTTGAAATCTGCCTCGACGTAACGGTGTTTCACTCCTGGAATCTGAAAACTGATCTCGATGTTCTATCAAAGATGGTTTACCTGTTAACCGAAAGCGTTTAATTATCTGTAGTCAAACTAACCTGCTATGAAAGAGGGGTTGCTTACCGACCGCCAGAAGGAGGTACTTAGGTACAGGAAGCAGGGGCTGACGCAGCAGCAGATCGCTGATATTATCGAGACTTCCAAGGCAAATGTATGCACTATTGAAAAATCTGCAATGGAGAATATCAGGCGTGCAAAAGATACCCTCGATTTTTTGTATACTCTTGATGCTACTCACCTGTGTACAATACAGGCTGGTACTGACCTGTTTGAAGTCTCTCCTTTCGTTTACAAAGAAGCAGAAAAGCTGGGTATCAAAGTCAAGTACGACACGATATCCCTGATTAATAAAATCCGGGAGTCTACACCTGAAAGGTTCAAGGCAAGACACGTGCGCGAGAATATTGAGGTCTATATTAACGATGAGGGCGAATTATATTTCGGATAAGGGTAACATTTTCCGTGTGCTCCCCCATGCCTTCACTGGTGAAGGCGGTACCTTTTTGCGGCCATGTGATTTCTCATAGGTGAGTAACTCCCCGCGGGGAGTTACCGAGAAGGAGTTGTGGCTAGTTCACAACGGGCTGACATAGCTGGATCTGATGAGTGTGTCAAGGGTGGACGAGTACCAAAACGGCCCGCCCTGAAAAGACCGTTGCTCTATTCAGGGGACGCATGAGTATCAGGATCTATTCGCGAGACCGGGTAGTCTGGTCCATTGGAGGACCTATAAAAGGATACATCCTTTGTGTTTTTCCCGTAACGAAAGGGAATCTGCAGAAGGGACGAGGTCTGAAATACGAACGATCGCGGGTTATATCAGTACTGAGCGTGGAGCATCACATCAGTCTCGGATCCGGTGAAATCCACCGTAAAGTCCAGAACGGAGACCTGTTACCAGGGAGTTCCGAAAATGATCGTACCGGTAAAACCCCGTGTCATGATCACGAAATGCGAACGAAGGATTGATTGAAACATGGTAAAAATAAACAGGCCGCGCAGAGGCTCTCTTGCATATAGCCCCAGAAAGCGTGCAAAGAGCCCTATTCCAAAATACCAGTCATGGCCGCAATATAATGGGGCTCCCCTGCTGCAGAGTTTTGCAGGTTACAAAGTGGGGATGACGCATGTTGTCATGGTGGACGATCACAAGAACAGCCCGACAGAAGGTAAGGACATTATGGTACCAGTGACCGTTATTGAAGTTCCTTCCATGAGGGTTGCCGCGGTTCGAGCCTACCTCCGTGATACGTATGGAAAACGTCCCCTTTGTGAGGTATGGGCAGAAGAACTTGACAGTAACCTCGGTCGCAGGATTAACCTGCCAAAGGACTACACCGGCGAAGCGGCAAAGAAATGTATTGCTGATGCCCTTGCAGCCGGACAGGTGGCAGAGATCTTCGCATTGATGTACACTGTTCCCGCTGGGCTTACTGGTGTCCCGAAGAAGGTCCCTGACCTTATGGAGACAAAAGTGGCAGGTGGGACTGTTGAACAGCAGTATGAGTTTGCAAGTGGTCTTCTTGGAAAGGAAGTGTCACTTAATAACGTTATACAGGCCGGCGCATATGCGGATATCACAGCAATCACCACGGGAAAAGGGACGAATGGTCCCGTAAAAAGGTGGGGTACTGCATTAAGGAAGAGAAAGCATTCCAGGGGCGGGAAAAAGCGGCACGTTGGTACCCTTGGTCCATGGACTCCGCATCACATCCGCTGGCAGGTCCCTCAGATGGGCCAGCTGGGATACCAGCAGCGTACCGAGTTCAACAAGCGTGTCCTGAAAATGGGGGATAACGCCGCGGATGTTACACCTGCAGGTGGGTTCCTTCATTACGGACTTATGCGAAGTCCGTACGTGTTGATTAAAGGGTCTATTCCCGGTCCTGTAAAGAGACTTATACGGATCAGGCCGGCAATCAGGCAGGGCGAGCACCATGTACGTCTACCGGTTATCGAGTTCATGAGCGTTCAGAGCAAGCAGGGGTAAGAAAGAGATGAAAGCAAACGTTAGAACACTCGATGGCGCGGTTTTGAGGGAAATTACTCTCCCCCGGGTCTTCGGGGAAGGATATCGCCCGGACCTGATCAGAAAGGCCGTAATGGCACTTCAGAGCACCCGCCGGCAGCCCCATGGGACACACCCGTATGCTGGGATCAGATCTTCAGCAGTAGGCTGGGGAAGTGGCCGGGGGATGTCTCACGTACCGCGTATCAGGAACGGTTCACGTGCGGCAAAAGTCCCACAGGCGAAAGGCGGCCGTGAAGCACACCCACCGAAAGTACAGAAAATCCTGTTAAAGTTCATCAACAAGAAGGAAAAGGAGAAGGCTTTCTGCTCTGCAATTGCCGCAAGTATCCTTCCGGACCTTGTCAAGGGTCGCGGACACCGGTATGAAGGGGAAGTCCCCGTGGTTCTGGAAGACCGGTTTGAGGAACTCTTAAAGGTAACTGAGGTCATTACTGCTCTTACAAATGCAGGAGTTTATGCCGATATCGAACGATCGAAGGCGAGCAAGAAGGTGCGTGCCGGCCGTGGTAAGATGCGTGGACGCCGTTACAAACAGAGGAAGAGCCTCCTCATTGTAACAGCAAATCAGCCGCTTCGTGCAGCGAAGAACCTCGCAGGTGTCGATGTTGTCACGGTTGATCAGCTCAACACTGAACTTCTGGCGCCAGGTTCACAGGCTGGCCGTCTGACTGTCTGGACTGAAGGAGCTCTTCAGATGCTGGAGGGGAGATAAATGGTTCTGAAATACCCATTTGTTACAGAAAAGGCGATGATGATGCTTGACAAGGACAACAAACTTCAGTTTATTGTCACCAACGAGGCCAACAAGCACCAGATCAAGCGCGAGATCCAGAAGGCCTTCGAACAGGAAGTGACCAACGTCAGGACAATAATGACGACGCATGGTCAGAAGAAGGCAATTGTAAGTTTTACGAATGAGAAGGCTGCCGAGGAGATCCTCAGCAGGCTAGGAATTATGTAGGTGTGAAAAATGGGACATCGAATAACTACCCAGGCCCGTGGAAAAGGCGGTCCGACATACAGGGCACCTTCACACCGGTATAAGGCAGCCCTCAAACATGTGGGCAATGTGGATGTGACTACCAGTGGGACGATCTTTGACATCGAACATGACCCGGCACGAAACTGCCCTATTGCCCTCGTAAAACTTGACAGTGGGGAAAAAGTCTACATGCTTGTCACCGAAGGTATCGGTATAGGCGATATTGTCGGATGGGGAAACGATATTGAAGTCAGGAACGGCAACACGCTCCCGCTATCAGGGATACCGACTGGTGCTTATATCTGCAACATAGAGGCGAAGCCCAATGACGGCGGAAAATTTGTCCGTGCGAGTGGTGTACAGGCAATAGTTGTTGATAAGACTGAAGACAAGGTCGGTGTTCAGATGCCGAGCGGAAAGACAAAATGGTTCAATTCACGGTGCCGTGCGACAGTAGGGATTGTTGCCGGTGGCGGCCGTGGAGAAAAACCGTTTGTGACGGCAGGTAATAAATTCCACAAGATGGCGAACACCGCATCGAACTGGCCTCGTGTCAGGGGTGTTGCGATGAACGTTATCGATCACCCGTTCGGTGGCGGCGGTCACCAGCATCCGGGTCGTCCTAAGACTGTTGCCCGTGGGACATCCCCGGGAAGGACTGTCGGGCATGTTGCGGCGAGGCAGACTGGCCGCGCGAGGAAGTGAGGGGTAAATTATGGCAAAGAAAACTCAGAAGAGGTTACCGAGGCGGCGTGAGGAGTTCACCTATCATGGTTTCCGGGTCGAGGAACTCCAGGCTATGGCTATTAGTGAGCTCCTCCCCGTGATGCCATCCCGTGCACGTCGCAAAATTAAAAGAGGCCTTAGCCGCGGTGAGGAGCATCTCCTTACCAGGTTTCGGGCCGGTGATGAAAAGATCCGGACTCACCTGCGGGACATGATCATCATGCCCGAGATGCTTGGAAAGGAGATCGAGGTATACAACGGCAAAGAATTCATGAAAGTTGAACTCCAGCCGGAATCGGTCTTTCATTGTCTTGGTGAGTTTGCATTGACACGAAGAAAAGTCGCCCACGGGAGTGCCGGTATCGGTGCTACCAGGTCGAGTAAATATGTCCCGTTGAAGTGATCGTGATGGCAAGAACAGCATATTCACTGGATATTTCCGGGGACAATATTGCCCGTGGAAAAGCAAACGAACTGCCGATCTCACCAAAGCACTCAATTGAGATTGCAAGTTACATCAGGAATCGCAACATCGATGATGTGATCGATTACTTAAATCTGGTAGTCGCCCAGAAAAAGGCGATCCCGTTTAAGCGGTTCAACCGTGATGTCGCTCACAAGCGTGGTCTTGAGGGCTGGGATGCAGGGCGGTACCCGAAGAAGGCATCCCTTGCGTATATCCGCCTGCTCTCGTCGGTAAAGAAAAGTGCAGAGTATACAGGTCTTGACCCTGAGAAACTTGTCATTGTCCATGCGTCAGCAAACCGCGGCCGTGGTCAGAAGGCATTCTTTCCACGTGCAATGGGTCGGGCAACCCCGAAAAGACGGGAAACCGTCAATATCGAGATCGTTGCAAAAGAGGTGGAATGAATGGCAGTAGAGAGAAAATTTGTTGCAGAAGGTGTGCGCAGGGCCAGGGTTGAGAAGCACCTTGTAAAGGAGCTCAAGCGGGCCGGTTACGGTGGCATGGACCTTGTCCGGACACCACTGGGCACCCAGGTAACGATCTTCGCTGAAAAACCAGGGATTGTAATCGGTAAGGGCGGAAAACTTGTACGCCAGCTGACGCAGGACCTTGCCACCACCTTTGGTGTAGAATCGCCGCAGATTGAGGTCCAGCAGGTTCAGAACCCGAGTTTCAACGCCAAGATCATGGCAGAGCGACTTGCAAATGCCCTTGAACGAGGCTGGTACTTCAGGAAAGCTGGCTCAAGCATCATCAGGAGGGTTATGGACTCGGGTGCGCTTGGTTGTGAAGTTATAATTGCCGGAAAACTTACCGGTGCACGTGCCAGAACCCAGAAGTTCGTCGAAGGGTATATCAAGCACTGTGGCGAGCCTGCAATTACGATTGTCGAGACCGGCTACGCGGTAGCGATCAAGAAACTCGGGACCATCGGAGTTCAGGTCAGGATCATCCCACCGGATGCCGTGCTTCCGGACCACTGGACGATGACAGCGGCACCAGCAAGGGCTCCAAGGAAACCAGAAATTGTTGTCACTGATGTCGGTGAAGAGATCGACGAAGAGATTGACCTGTCCATGGGAGAAGAAGAGTCCCTGGAGGACCAGTAAATGGCAATACTCCGTGCGAAGGATGTCCAGCAGCTCTCTGATGTTGAGTTGCAGGAACAGATGGGCAAGATCCGGCTCGAACTGATCCAGCATAACGGAAAGGTCAGTGCCGGGGGTGCAACAGAAAACCCCGGGCGTATAAAAGAGATCCGCAGGACCGTTGCCCGAATGATGACTGAAATAAACCGCAGGAGAACTGTATGATAGTCCCCCGGAACGTCATTCGCCACGAATTGATAGGCCTTGACGTTCTGGTGGTGCATGCCAGCAATCCAACCTTCCAGGGTGTTACGGGACAGATCGTGGATGAGACCAAAAATATGCTGATTATTCGCACGGTATCCGGAATTAAGCGGATCCAGAAGAATACCGGTGTATTCAGGCTCACACTTCCTGACGGGACACTGGTTGATGTCCAGGGTTCAGTACTGGTCATGGCACCAGAAAAACGGCTCAATCTGCATAAGAAAATATAGAGGTTCGATATGGCAAACAACATAGGATTAAACGCTCCGCAGCCAAAAGAGGCTTGCAGTGACGTTAATTGTCCGTTTCACGGCACTTTGTCTGTGCGCGGCCAGGTGATCACTGGCAAGGTCGTGAGCGATCGTATGATGGGGACGGTAGTGGTAGAACGCCAGTACCTGCATTATGTGAGGAAATACAAACGTTATGAAAAACGCAGTTCAAAACTTCATGCGCATAATTCCCCCTGTATACAGGCAAAGACCGGCGATACCGTAAGGATCGCTGAGTGCAGGCCGCTCTCCAAGACTACCACATTCGTCGTCGTCGAGGTGCAGGCATCATGAAGGCAAAACAGTCAAAGACCCCACGGGCACTTGCTACCGGGACACGGCTCGTCTGTGCTGATAATACCGGCGCCCGTGAAGTCCAGATCGTTTCGGTATTCGGGTACCACGGTGTACGTCGCAGACAGCCGAAAATGGGCCTGGGCGATCTCGCAACTGTGAGCGTCAAGAAAGGGACGCCCGATATGCGCAAGAAACTTGTGCGTGCAGTGGTAATCCGGCAGAGAAAGGAAATAAGAAGACCCAGCGGGCTGCGTGTCTCGTTTGATGACAATGCCATCGTGGTCGTCGATGAGAAGAACGAACCCCGGGGAACTGAGATAAAAGGACCGGTCGCCCGTGAAGTGGCAGAGCGGTTTCCCAAACTCGGTTCCATGGCGACTATCATCGTGTGAGGTGCATCATGGTACGTATAATCAGCTCACAACCAAGGAAACAGAGAAAAATCAGGTATAATGCACCTGCACATGTCCGTGGAGATTTCCTGCGGGCTCCGCTGGCAAAACCCCTCAGGGAACAATATAAACGGAGAAGTTTCCGTGTTGTTACGGGAGACACTGTCAAAATGACCCGCGGCAACTCTGCAGGGACAGAAGGACTTGTCGATAAAGTCTGCACCAAGAACTATAAGATCTGGGTGCACGGGGTTACCGGGTCAAAGGCAGATGGAACAGAAGTTCCAAGGCCGGTTGACCCGTCAAATGTCCAGATCGTCAAGCTCAACTTAAAAGACCCGAAGAGGGAAATGAAACTTGCCGGAGGTAATGAATAATGTCAGAACACCTGAAGCGGTTCAAGGCACCGGATTCATGGCACATATCCAAGAAAACGAACACGTTCATCACGAAGACTGCGCCGGGCCCGCACAATGCAAATGCACTTCCGGTTGCAGTCTGGCTCCGTGACCAGATGGGATTCGCACGGAACATGAAGGAGATCAAACAGATCCTTCACCAGCGTGATGTAATTGTCAACGGGCGTGCCTGCAGGGACCCAAAGATGGGAATTGGCATCTTCGATATTGTTTCGCTGCCAAAGATCAGCAAACATTACAGGATTCTCCGTGACAAGAACGGGCGGCACAAGACCATTGAGATCGATGCCGAGGCCGCGAAGACCCGCCTCTGCAAGATCAGCAACAAGACCGTGGTCGCAGACGGAAAAATACAGCTCAACATGCGTGACGGTTCGAACATCCTCGGGGACAATACCTACAAGCCAAAGGACTCACTGGTCCTCTCAATTGACCCTGAGAGCCGGTTTAAAATTGTGGACCACTTTCCTTATGCCATTGGCAACATGGCAATGGTGATCGGTGGGAGGCACTCGGGAAAAATTGCCCGCATTGTTGCCATCACAGTCGTGCCAGGCAGTGTTACAAACCGTGTCCAACTTGAGGACGAGAAGACAAAGGAGCACTTCGAAACAGTGGAGACCTTTGTGTATATGGTAGGCAGGGAAACACCCGCACTCGCTGAATGGGGGATTGAATGATGAACCTGATGCACGAGCTCGATATCGATAAGGTCGTTGTCCATATGGGTGTAGGGGAGAGTGGAGAAAAGCTCTCAAAGGCAATCGATATCATGAAGACGATTACCGGGAACACACCGGTCAGGAGCATTGCAAAGAAGACGCAGCCCGCCTTCGGGATCCGGAAAGGTGCCCCAATTGGGTGCCGTGTTACGCTTCGTGGTCCGAAAGCGAAGGCATTCCTTGAGACGTCGCTCAACATCATAGAGCGGAAGATTGCCCAGACGCAGTTTGATCGCCGCGGCAATTTCTCATTTGGGATTGAAGAACACACTGATTTCCCTGGCATGTCATATGACCCGCAAATCGGTATCTATGGTATGGACATCAATGTCGTCCTTGCAAGGAAAGGGATCAGGATCAGCAGGCGACACCATGAACAGAGAAAGCTGCCGGAAAAACAGCACGTAAATGTCGAAGATTCGATTGCGTTCCTGAAGACCCGGTATAAGGTGGAGGTATGATCATGGCGGGAGAACGCACGAAAAAATTTGGTCGCGGTGCAAACGAGTGCAAGATGTGCGGGCGCAAGCAGGGGCTTGTCCGCCGGTACCACATCATGTTCTGCAGGCAGTGCTTCCGGGAATGGGCCCCGAAGATGGGCTTCAAGAAGATGAACTGAGGTGATCATACAATGTCAAGACTTAACCCAATTGCAGATGGTATGAGCACCCTGAAAAATGCAGCCGATAAGGGGAGACCCGAATGTGTCATAGAACCGGCGAGCAAGCTGCTCGGGTCTATGTTCAGGATTATGCAGGACTCAGGCTATCTCACCGGATTCGATTATATCGACGATGGTCGGGGTGGCCAGTTCGTGGTACACCTGAACGGTCGGATCAACAAGTGCGGTGCAATCTGCCCTAGATACTCAGTTCAGCTCGATGAATTGGAATACTTTGAGGAACAGTTCCTGCCAGCCAAGAACTTCGGCATGCTCATTATCTCGACCTCACGTGGTGTGATGTCTCATGAGCAGGCGAGAAAAGGCGGTATCGGTGGCGAACTGCTTGGATATGTCTATTGAGGTGCGCAGATGACGACAGCGAGAAAATATAAGGTGCCTGCCGGTGTGAAATGCCAGGTAGAAGGCGTAAATATTCGCGTAACCGGGCCAAAAGGTCAGCAGGAGCGCAATATCCGGCACCCGCAGATCTCCGTCACCTGTGATGAGAACGACGTAATCATCTCAACAGAATCAGGTCGGAAGGCGAATATCGCAATGGTCGGCACGCTTGCCGCCCATGTAAAGAACATGTGCATCGGTGTAACAGATGGATTTGAATACCACATGAAAGTGGTATACAGTCATTTCCCGATTCAGCTCAAATTACAGGGAGAAAAACTTGAAATCGCCAATTTCCTTGGCGAGAAAAAACCCCGGTACGCGAGGATCGAAAAAGGAGTTACTGCGAAAGTGAGCACTGATGAAGTTGTCATCAGTGGGATCAACAAGGAATCTGTCGGTACCACCGCTGCAAACATAGAAATTGCCACGAAGATAAAAGATCGGGACCCCCGTGTTTTCCAGGATGGCATTTATACAACACGGAAGGTGTAGATAATGATCAACGAGAAGAAGAGGTTGATCCGGGCCCGTGCAGAGAAGAGTGCGAAGTTCCGCCGGGACGGGTTCGGTAAGAAACCCCAGATATCAGATTCGTGGAGAAGACCGCGTGGGCTTCACAACAAACAGCGGAAGCAGAAGAAAGCAAAAGGTGCACACCCAACTCCGGGATACGGAAGTCCTGTCCTTGTCAGGGGCATGCACCCGAGCGGTTTCCTCGAAGTCCGGGTTTTTACACCCAGCGAACTCATCGGCATTGATCCGGCCTGCTATGCAATCCGTATTGGTGCAACGGTGGGTGGCAGAAAGCGGGCGATCATCCTCGAAAAAGCATATTCCGCAGGATTAAAGGTCTTAAACCCGAAAAAGGTCAAGACTATGGGGAACGGTACTGCTGTAGCAGAAGAGGGGGTGCCCTCCAATGACTGATCTTTCGAACCAGAAACGGATGTCCGCAGCAATCCTTAAGTGCGGAGTCCACCGGGTATGGTTTGACCCCGAGCGGAGCAACGATATCCAGAATGCGATATCACGCGAAGACCTCCGTGGACTTATTAGTGAAGGTGCCGTCAAGGCCGAGCAGAAGAAAGGCGTAAGCCGTGGAAGGGCCCGCCTCCTCGAAGCGAAGAGATCATACGGGCACTGTAAAGGTCCCGGGAGACGGAAAGGTGCAGCTGGAGCGAGACACCCCCGTAAATACCAGTGGATGCAGAAGATCCGTGCATTGCGGAAGAGTCTCCGTGAACTCCGGGAAACAGGGACTGTTGACACCCATGTGTACAGGCTTATGTACCGGAAGGCCGCAGGAGGCCAGTTCAGGAGTGTAGCTCACTTAAAAGCCCAGCTTGAGATAATGACCGGGAGGTTGAAGTAAATGGCAACAGGACCGAGATACTTTGTCCCTTTCCGGCGGAGAAGAGAGGGTAAGACTGATTACTACAAGAGGACACACCTCGTCGTAGCTGACAGACCACGGATGGTGGTCCGTAAGACAAACACCCATATTATTGTCCAGATGGTAACCGCAGGGATGGAAGGAGACTTTACGCTCGTCTCTGCGAACTCAAAGGACCTCGTCCGGTATGGCTACACAGGCTCGCTCGGAAACACACCGGCAGCATACCTGACAGGGGTACTGTTTGCGGTACGGGCGCTGAACCTGGACCAGTCCGCTGCAGTGCTAGATATCGGACTTAACCGGGCCACATTTGGTGCCCGCGTATTTGCAGCTCTTAAAGGAGCAGTAGACGCGGGCCTCGATGTCCCGTTCGGCGAATCTATTATTCCTGCCGAGGAAAGACTAAAAGGCGGGCATATTGAAAAATTTGCCCCTGACCGGGCCAAAGGCCTGGTCGAGAACGTGGAAATGACAATGGACGCCATAATGAAGGAGCTGGAATAACATGGCTTACGAAAAAGTCGAATGGGTACCTCTTACTGGACTCGGAAGACAGGTCGCTGCAGGGGAAATCACCAGCATCGACCAGGTCCTCGAGAGTGGGAGGCCTATCAAGGAGCCGCAGATCGTCGATGCGTTCCTGCCCGATCTCGAAGACGAGGTGCTGGATATCCAGATGGTGCAGCGAATGACCGACTCCGGTCGCCGTGTCAAGTTCAGGGCAGTCGTTGTCGTTGGTAACCGGAATGGTTACATCGGGTTCGGACAGGGTAAAGATGTACAGGTCGGCGATGCGATTAAGAAAGCAATCGTGCATGCAAAGACCAATGTAATAAAAGTAAAACGTGGATGTGGCAGCTGGGAATGCGGGTGCGGGACAGGTCACTCTGTGCCCATGAAAGTGGAAGGCAAGGCGGGAAGTGTCCTCGTGATGCTCAAACCGGCACCACAAGGGATCGGGCTTGTTACCGGTGAGGTTTCCAAAAAGGTTCTGGAACTTGCAGGCATAAGGGATGTCTGGACGTTCTCACGCGGTCAGACAAGGACGACCATCAATTTCGCCAAGGCCACGTTCAATGCACTAAAAGCCACTAATATGACCCGGACGGGGGGAGCACAGTAATGTACGGGATTGTACAGGTGCGTGGAGTGGTAAACGTGCGGCGTGATATCAAGGACACGCTCAAGATGCTACGGCTCCATCACATCAATCACTGTGTACTGGTTCCTGATACCCCGGAAAATCTTGGTATGATCCGGAAGGTCAAAGATTATGTTGCCTATGGAGAAATTGACCAGGCAACGCTCGAGACATTGCTCGAGACCCGTGGTAGGGTTATCGGAGATAAGCCTCTTACTGCCGAATATATCAGGGAACACTCAACGTACAGTGGTATTGAAGAATTTGCCAAGGCAATTTCATCGGGGAATGCACGTCTTATGGATGTGCCAGGAGTCAAGCCTGTGCTCAGGCTCCACCCGCCACGCAAGGGATATAAGACTATCAAGAGAACGTTTCCACAGGGTGGTGCTCTCGGTTACTACGGTAGCGAGATCAATGCGCTTCTCTATAAGATGAGGTGAACTGATATGCCAGTTAATAAACGCTCTAAATACCGCGGATCGCGGACATGTGGCGGCGGGACCCATAAGAACCGGCGTGGCGCAGGAAACCGTGGCGGCAGGGGCCGTGCGGGTATTAATGCTCACCATTTTGTGCGGTATTACCTTAAGGAAGGGCCTGTATTTGGTAAAAACGGGTTCTCAAACCCCACCACTAGCCATGTCAAGGCAGTGGATATCGGGACCATCGACCAGATGATCCCCGAATTAATCAGGCAGGGTCTTGCAAAAGAAGAAGGTGGTAAGGTTATCTTTAACGCTGAAGACCTGGGGATTGATAAAATCCTTGGCAGCGGAAGAGTGACCCACAAAATTCTGGTCTCTGCAGGTTCATTTTCTGAACAGGCGAAGGTAAAGATTGAATCATCAGGTGGCCAGGCACTGGTCATCTGACCACTGAATAGTTTTTAGGTGAAAGTAATGGGAAGCCTGTTGGATCGAATGGAACCCCTGCTCGCAGCAATGCCTACGGTGAGGAGTCCCGATGGCCACGTCCACTTCAAGAATAAACTGCTCTGGACGGCGGGTATTTTAATTTTGTATTTTGCGCTGACTAACGTCCCCCTATGGGGGATCTCTCCCACCTCACAGGACCTTTTCTCCTACTGGCGGGCGCTCCTCGCGGGCCAGAGCGGCTCACTGTTGCAACTCGGTATCGGGCCGATTGTTACTGCGTCGATCGTCCTGCAGTTGCTCAAAGGGGCAGACATTCTCCATATCGATACCTCTGAAGCCAGAGGCCAGGTCCTGTACATGGGCCTGCAGAAAGTACTCATCTTCGTTATGATTATCCTTGAAGCGGCACCCAACCTTATCGGTGGGTTTATGCAACCAGACCCGGCGATTGCCGCGGCCTTCTTTGGTGGGAATCTGTTCGCCGTTTCATTCATTATCTTCCTCCAGATCTGTATCGGTGGACTGCTCGTTGTATTCATGGACGAAGTAGTCACCAAGTGGGGTATCGGGTCCGGTGTGGGACTCTTCATTATCGCAGGTATTTCGCAGGCAATTGTCAGCGGGTTTATCAACTGGGCACCACTCAGTGATGCATATCCGGTAGGATTCTTCCCGAGGATCGTGGCGGTGATAGCCAGTGGTGCGAATTTCCTGCAATTCATGGGACCGGAGATCATTGCGTTCATCACGACGGTTGTGATTTTCCTCGTCATAGTGTACGTCGAATCCACCCGTATTGAGATCCCTCTCGCTCATGCCCAGGTCCGCGGCGCCCGTGCGAGGTTCCCGGTAAAACTGATTTATGCATCCGTTCTGCCGATGATCCTTGTCCGTGTCCTGCAGGCGAATATCCAGATGATCGGGCTGTTCCTGAATAACATAGGGATTACGATATTTGGAACTTTTACTGGGACGAGACCGGTCGACGGCCTGATGTATTATCTTGCACCGATTAACGGGCCTCAGGACTGGATGTGGTGGGCATATCCTATTATTAATGCGCCATGGCAGATCATGATCCGTCTTGGGATCGATACTGCGGTGGTTGTTATCGGTGGCGCAATATTTGCCCTGTTCTGGATCAAGACTGCAGGGCTCGACTCAAAAGATGTGGCACGGCAGATCCAGGGATCCGGGATGTCAATCCCCGGGTACCGGAGAAACCCCCAGGTGCTTGAGAAGTACCTTAATCGTTATATTCCCCGTGTCACGGTGATTGGTGGGGTATTAATCGGCGTGCTCAGTGTCGTTGCCAACCTGTTCGGTGTAATTGGTGGTGTGAGCGGCACAGGGCTGTTACTGACGGTGAGCATTACGTATCGGCTCTATGAAGAGATTGCCAGCCAGCAGATTATGGAAATGTATCCGTTCATGAGAACATTCTTTGGTAAAGAGTAACATTATTGGATGATGTGAGAGAGATGGCCGGAAGGAAAGTGATCATTACGGGTGTACCGGGTGTGGGAAAGAGTACCGTCGTAAACGGGGCACTTGCCAAACTGAAAGAGGAAGGGATCACCTACCAGTCCCTCAATTTTGGGACGTTCATGTTTGAGGTCGCCCAAAAGGAGGGTTACGCAAAGGATCGCGATGAGATGCGGAAACTTGATAAGGACGTTCAGAAAAATTTGCAGAAACTTGCGGCAAAGGCAATGTCCCAGATACCAGGCAATGTACTTATCGATACTCATGCATCAGTGAAGACCCCGAAAGGGTACCTCGCTGGTCTCCCGGAATGGGTACTGCGGGAACTGATGCCGGACGTCATCGTGCTCGTAGAGACTGATGAGGACCAAATCCTGCTTCGACGTATCAGTGATGCAACAAGGGTCCGAGATATGGAAGGCGCGGGTGGTATTGCAGAGCATCAGCAGTTTAATCGCTCGTTTGGCGCCTCCTATGCAATGACTACCGGTTGCACGATAAAAATTATACGGAACCAGGACTTCCTTCTTGAAAGGGCTACAATGGACATGGCCGATGTCCTCAGGTGACTAAATGGACTTAAAAAAGTACAGTGGATATATTGCCCTTCTGCTGGCGATGGTCTTGATCATCTCCTACAGTATCCCATTCATACGGGATGGCGTGGGACACAACATTAATACTGCCCTGGGTCCGATTGTCGACCAGCTGAAAATCCCGTTCTTTATCCTGATTATCATTCTCTCAACAGTCACGGCACTCTATTCATCACTTATCCAGAAATATACGATTGATTACGAAAAAATGCAGGATACCCAGGAACGGATGAAGGAGTTCCAGAAGGAATACCGGGAGGCACAACTCTCTCAGGACGAAAAGCGGGTCAAGAAACTTGATGTAAAACGTGACCGGATGATGAAGGAGCAGTTGCAACTCTCACAGCAGCAGTTCAAACCGATGGCGTACATCCTCCTGCTTACGGTACCAATCTTTTTCTGGCTGTTATTCAGGCTTGCTACGGATACCAGTTCTATTGTGATGCCGTTTTTTGGTACCAGTGCCCTGGCGGCAGGTATCCTGGGTCCCATCCCGGCGTGGATGCTTTGGTACATGTTCTGCTCCCTAGCGATCAGCCAGGTGATCAGAAAGACCCTTAATATCGGGGGTCTCTGATGCGTATCACGGTGAGTGGACTTCCCGGAAGCGGGACCACTTCACTTGCACGCTACCTTTCAGAGAAGTATAACTTCGGACTGATTTCTGCAGGCGAGATCTTTCGCCAGATGGCAAAAGAGCATAACATGGATCTCCCCCAATTTGGTGCACTTGCAGAGAGTGATCCATCGTTCGACCGGATGATCGATGAACGCCAGAAAGAAATTGCGGAATCCCGGGATAATATCATCGTAGAAGGGAGATTGTCCGGCTGGATGGTACCTTCTGCGGATTTAAAGATCTGGATTAATGCACCGCTTGGCTGCCGGGTCAGGCGGATCCAGTCCCGGGATGAAGTCATTAACGAGGAAACAGCGAAACATACGACCAAGGATCGGGAACAGTGTGAAGCGCTGCGCTACCGGATGTATTACCAGATCGATATTTCTGACCTCGGGCTCTATCATATGATTCTGAACTCAGAGCACTGGGGCATTGAGCAGCTTGGTGCGATTGTGGATACCGCCATAGCGGTGACTAAAAAATAATCCGTCGTGATTTACTTATTTTCATTCAACTTCATCAAAAAAAGGTTTGGTAATTGAGTAATGGTGTTACCCCGTCATACGGTTTAATTCCTGATAAGTGGTAACGTGGATAGTTAAAGACTCTAGGGGGGATCATGGATAACGTTGCGAATGGGGATGGGATCGACGTGCTCCTCGTTAAAATATGGGATACTGATGATATCCGTTCATTGTACCGGGAAGCCGGGTGGTGGAAAGAAGAATGGGATCCCGCGCATCTCAACCTCCTGATAGCAGGTTCACTGGCATTTGCTGTTGCAGTTGACCGTGAAACTGGCAGCGCGGTGGCGATGGGTCGGGCGATATCAGATGGTTCATCTGATGCCTATATCCAGGACCTGGTCGTGAAATCAGAGTACCGCGATAGCGGTATAGGTCGGAAAATTCTCACAACACTTGTTACCTATTGCCAGGCTCGGGGTATTATATGGATAGCGTTGATTGCAGAGCCCGGGACTGAGCAGTTCTACGTGCCATCGGGGTTTGAAAGGATGGAAGGTTCTGTACCGATGATCTTTAAGTTTCATTCAAAAGGAAGAATATCCCATGCTGACGAACCGTGATTTCAGACCGGTGACACTGGGTGATCGGGAATTCTTCGTGCGCCATTATCAGAAGTACCCTCAGGTGCACAGCGACAACACCTTCACGAATATGGTGTGCTGGAACCATTTTGCACATTATGAGTATGCCTATGTCCGGGGTAACCTTGTTTTATCCAGTACTATCGAAGAGAAAACCACGTTCCGCCCACCGATTGGCCCCAGGGACCCATCAGTCCTTGCTGATGTGATCAGGCTCGCCGTTGCTGAAGGTGATGATGTCCCTCTAGTACTGGTAGATAATCCATCGAAGTCATGGATCACTGGTGTGTACCCTGGGCTGCCACTATATACGGACCGCAACTATCATGAGTACCTCTACCGCACGCGGGACCTTGCAGACCTCTCCGGGAAGAAATTCCAGACTATCCGTCACCACCTGAATAAATTTCAACGGAACTGCATGCCCGAAATAGAACTCATTACCGGAAAAAATTTAAATGAGGTACGGGATTTTCTCGTCCGGTGGTGTGAGTGGAAGAACTGCGATAAAGAACCCATTCTTGCACACGAGAAAGATGCAGTTTTTTTTGCAATTTCGCATTTCGCGGAACTTGGCCTGATGGGCCTTGCCATCCGGGTACGGGGATCTATAGGCGCAATGGCACTATTTGAACCGCTTAACGAGACAACTGCGGTCGTGCATTTTGAGAAGGGGTTACCTGATTGTGAGGGTATATACAAATCCATCAACCAGGAAACCGCCAGGCTCCTGCTTGACCGGTTCCCGTACATAAACCGGGAAAGTGATATGGGGGTGTCAGGGCTTCGCGAGGCAAAGATGCGGTACCATCCTGATCACATGATCGAGGTATATTACGCTATAAAAAAGGACCTCCTCGATCTGATTGCGAAGTAACTGGTTTCATACGTTTTGATGTGCGGGAAACCCCCGGGGACCATAAGGACAATCGCTTTTGATCAGGACCTGGTTGAGCACATACGGTGACACCCTATGAGAATGATCCGTGTTACGTTACCCCAAAAGTGTAATTTACAGTGGCTCAAGGCACATGGCGTGGTTGTATGAAATCTTTCACAAGAATCTCATTTATTTAATAAAGTCCGCAAAACCACTCTTTGATACGCTCTTCTGCGCATTCATACCCGCCGTCGAGGAAAACTGCACCGATAATCGCCTCAAGGGTCTCGGCCAGGACGTATGGCTGTTCACTGGCATTATGTTTCGTCTCCCCTTTACCGAGCCTGATATATGGGCCAATATCAATTTTCCTGGCAATTGCTGCAAGATTTTCTTCACGTTCAAGTTCGATCTTTCTCCTGGTGATCATATCGGGTGTAGTTACACCGCTCCGGATCAAGAGATCGATCAGCACGGTTTTCAGTACTGCATCACCCAACGTGCAGAATATCTCCTGGTTTTCGCTTGAGAGACCCCGCTGTCCCTGCTCATTTGCGAAGGCCTTGCGTGTGAGGGCACGCTCGAGCAGTTTGGGGGTAATAAACTTGTAGTTCAGACAGTCCTCGATCTCGTTTTTCATATTCTCATCCTTCATAATCTCGAGGTTAAAAGCATAAAAATTGGGATCCCTGCCTGAAAAGGAGAGACTCATTTGAGACCCATCGGAAATGTCTTCATTGTTGAAATCACCTGGTCTGCGGATGTCCAGGGCCTTTGTAATCCCAGATGAACCTTGACCCTGTTGAACGTCTGGCATATCGGAATACCAGAGTTTGTGGTATTATGCGGGCTATCATTACGTTGTCGATGATAAGGGCATTGAAATCCTTATAAAATAGAAAAATCTTCCCGTAAACCGGGTTTTGTAGGTGGATGCGGCTATCCGACTGACGGAATCAGTGCAATAATTCCATCGACGATTATTTTCACTGCAATCGCTGCAACAAGCATCCCCAGCACCTTTGCCATAATGTCTGTGACGCAGTCACCGAGGATTTTCTGGATATAGGATGAGTATTTCAGGATAAGGAATGTTGCAAGGAGTGACAGGCCGATCGCAACAGCTGGCACCAGGATCCCGTAATCTTTCGAAAGGAGGAGGACTGTTGTTATGGCTCCTGGTCCGCAGAGAAGCGGTGTGCCGATTACAACGCCCGCAACTGTTTTTGAATGGTCTTTCGATTTCCCGATATCAATGCCAAGTGACATCTGCATACCCAGAATAAAGAGGAGTATACCCCCGGCAACCTGAAAACTCGGCAGGCTGATACGGAGCACATCAAATATCAGGAAGTTAAAGAAAAGAAAAATGTACATCAGGAAGCCTGCAACGGCGATGGCGATAAGTGCCTGCCTGCTGATTTCTGCCTCTGACTGTCCGTTCGTCATGGCGGTGAAGATTGGGACTGAAAGGAGGGGGTCAAGGATAACGAAAAGGGCACTGAAGGAGAATATTATTGCAGCGATTGTATCCGTCATAAATCTAACCATATTTTGGATTTTTTCACGGATAAAGCAGGTGGTCAGCCTGGTTCAATTTTACCCCTGAAAATGGGTGGTGTTTTGTAATGCACGTTTGAATGGATATTTGGCTCTACACTACCGGAAAGGGAAGGGCCGGGGTAGTAACTACCACCATGAAGCTGGCATTAAGTCCTAAAAATCTCCAGGATTAGAAAAAGGCTCTTGAATCTGGTTAACCTGATCGGGGGTTGATGCCAGTTTCTGGGGGGTCCGGCAAAACAATAATGTCAGGCGCCATATCAAGAGCATTACATCGTGTGTAGTTCAGAGTAAATAATTCGTTGATTGGATCAGTTC
>JAPKXR010000226.1 GCA_026394715.1 Methanomicrobiales archaeon
GTGATGATAGCATGTAGTTTACCAAAGGAGTCAGCCCCCGTGGTCTCAAAAGCACTTCTCTACAAAACGGTCTGTGCCGCGGGCCTTGGCTACGTGGGCCTCCCCCTTGCAGATGCCTTCTCCAGGCACCTGAAGACGATCGGGTACCGTCGCGACCAGAAGGCCGTTGATGAGCTGAATGCCACCCCGGGCAACAAGATCGAGGCAACAACCGACCCTGCGATGATTAACAAGGCGGATTTTGTCATCATCGGGTGTCCCCACACCGGTCACCAAGGCAAAATACCTTGACCTGAAAACCGGTGGAATTTGCATCAAAAATTGTCGGCCAGAACTTAAAGAAAGTCGCCATCGTGGTCCTGGAGTCTGCGTTCTATCCCGGGGTAACAGAAGAGATCATGGGGCCAATCCTTGAGCGGGAGTCCGGTATGAAATGCGGTAAGGACTTTTTTGTCGGGTATTCACCGGAACGTACCAATCCCGGGGACGAGGAACACACCCTCCCAACTATTTACAAGATTGTGTCCGGCATGGACAAGCAGACACTGGAGACATTATCTGAATTATACGGGCTGGTGACCAACGTCTACCAGGCCCCGGATATCAAAACCGCCGAGGCTGCAAAGGTCACTCGAAAATGTCCAGCGTGACCTCAACATCGCCCTCATGAACGAGCTCTCCCGGGATCTTTGCCCGGCTCGGTATAAGCACGGATGAAGTCCTCAAGGCTGCCGGAACCAAGTGGAACTAATCACCAGTACCGCCCCGGTCTTGTGGGCGGTCACTGCATACCGGTCGACCCCTATTACCTCGTAAAGAAAGCGAAGGAAGTCGATCACCACCCCCAGGTGATCCCTGCCGGTCGTTCGATCAACGATTAGATGCCGAAATACGTTGCAGAAATGGCAGTCAAGGGATTGAACAAGGTCGGGAAGGCAATAAAAGGGTCCAATGTGCTGATCATGGGTCTTACCTACAAGGAGGACGTAGCGGACATCCGGGAATCGCTTGTTGAGAAGAGGGTACAGGAACTAAAGGAATATGATGCGAATGTCCCATTGGTATGTTATGGGGATGAATTTTCAAGCAGATCCAAAATTTCATTTGTACTATAACAGGGAACCAGGGCTTGCCGTTTCAGGTGGGTATCATCTGACCAGAGCGGAGATTCAAGGTGGAGGGCAAGTGCCAGAAACGGAGTATCTTTTGGATCGATTGCAGCCATTTCTGAATATGCACGGGAGACCTGATCTTTATACAATTGTTGGGGTACAATTGTGATCGATTCAAGCAGGAATTTTAGTGCATAGTCATATGATGGGCATCCAAGGGGCATCCCCCTCTTTGAACAAATATAGTTCCGGAACTTTTGGATCTCTATCAGTCCATAATCTGGAAAAAAAACAAAAATTGCCGATTGCGGAGGATACGAGCCTTGTATGAATTATCTTTAACCAGGGCACCGATAAGAACATTCGTGTCGATTACAACCCGAACTCTTTCTTCTTTTCCATCCATGTCAAGTCCCTCATCTCCTCAAAAGCCCTAATATCCTTTTCAGTGAGCGCGAGAACATCCGCGCTTTTTATAAACAACATCCATTTCAGATGTTCTTCGGCGATGAGATCATTCAGTCTGGCAATAAGGCTGGGCAGCGGCAGTTCATCAGGGACGTTTAAGACAATCTCGGCCATTATTATTACATTCATTT
>JAPKXR010000031.1 GCA_026394715.1 Methanomicrobiales archaeon
CTGAAAGAGCTCCCTCGCCCTTCATCGAATCGGTAAACCCACCATGGATCACATCCGGTGCGTGCAGGTATTTCAGGCAGAGACCTACGAGCAGGGAGAAAAAGATAACCCCGGCGGGAATTGTCCAACGGTTGGCTTTCACAAATTCGTTCATCCAGATAACTTCGTTAAGTGACTCGTATGTTTTAAGCCAAATCGCTGTAAACGCGATTGCAATCACTGCAATCAGAATTATCTGCCAGATTTTCGGGTTGGCATTCTGGGCCTGGGGGATTTCATCGGTCATGGGTACCATTCGGATAATTTTTCAGATATTTTTTTTCATTCGCTAATCATTTTTAGGAGTTCCCGTAATATTAATCCTCGTTGGTGGTTCCACGACTCCCTTCAGTTCCGACGCGTTGAAGGACAATGATTCGATTTTTCCGGCATACCAGTCAATTACCAGGCTTTGCCGTAATCCCGTAGGCAACAACACTGATGAGGACAGTAGTACTTACTACCACGGTAATTGTCTTGAGGCCAGGGATACCCGGGACTTCATTGAGTGTAAGAAGCAGCAGCACAATGGATGCTAGCCCGCGTGGTCCGAACCACCCAATAAAGAGCACCGATTCCGGTTGTAAACAGGTTTTTAACAAGGATATAGTAGCCGGGAGCATCCGTATAAGGGTGAGGCTTAGCACCGCATAGACAAGGACGATTAAGGGTAATCCCGGACATGAGACTGGCAGCAAGGACACCGAAAATGAAGAATACGGTAAGACTGAATATTTTTCCCCCGGTTGCGGTGAATTCAATTATCGACTCACTTCTGTGTCTCCCGGTAAGAGTTGTTGCAAAACCACCCAAAAATGCTGCGATGAAACCGCTACCACCGATCGCATCAGCAGCAACAAACGATATGATAGCAAATACGAGGAACCCTATCCACTGAAACCTCCCCGCATCAACCCCTTGTCAATGGCCTTGTTAACCAGGTAACCACCTAAAACGCCTATAATTAATCCTACAGGTATAGAGGCCGATTTGTTCAGCTGCAAAAAGGACCCATTGGGCTGCAGGAATATTGTCCTTCTCTGCATCTGCGAGGACAAAAAAAGGCGAAAAACGGGATAGCCCCTCCATCGTTCAGCCCGCTTTCGACATTCAGGACCTGGCAAATCCTGGCCGGGACCTTCGGGTAGTTTCCAATTTACCTGGCCAAGCCCTGCATTAGTTGGCGCAACAATTGCCCCGATAAGCGCTGCTGAGGGTAAGGCAATATTGGTAAAGAAAATAATTGCCGTGATAGCTCCCGCGAAAATTGTGAGAGGCAGACCAATTGCAAGCAACCGCGAGAGATAACTACGGCTGCCTTTCAGAGTGGTGAAATCTATCCGTGCCGCATCAGAAAAGAGGATCAATACTAACGCAATTTCAGCAAATACCAGAATTAATGGGCTGCTGGGCCCGACAGCCACCGCATCAAGCCCCTCCGGATTTACCAGCAGGCCGATCCCGACAACGATCATCGAGGCCGTGATAATTGATCCTTCAATTCGGTGCGAAACCAGAGAATAAGCAAGAATTGCTAATGCGAATAGAATGGCACCGATGAGGATCAGGAAGAGCAGGTAACGCGAATCCTGTGGAGGTAACATATTTAATAAATGTGGAGTATTCTTTTTTCCGGTTTCCCCAGGTTTTACGAAGATTAAACGGTAATTCTGGAATCCTCGTTTTTGTTTACTTCAAAAAAACCACCAATCAGATGAAGATCAGTTGTTAATTTCTTTACGAACTTTTCTTCAGGAATCCTGGTTTTCAGAAGATTTTCCGGGTCCCGCCTTTTACCAGTTAACATTCGAAATTCGTTTAAAACAGGTTATTTTTTTGGGATATTTTTCCAGAACGACGATTTATAATCTGCTTTTGATTTCCCCTCTTTGTAATATTTTTCACCGGGTTCAGGGCCCTCCTTTGGTGCTTCTTCATTTTCTTCTTTCTCCATAGGCATTATGGTTTTATTTTGAGCTAAAATTCGCCCCATTTTTTCTAGTTTTATTGAGATCTCGTTGTTTTTCCTTTCCTGTTGTAACAGAGATGACTTTAATTCATCCATTCGTGCGAGGATCTGCTTTTCAAATTGCGAAATATCTTCCTCTATTTTTTCCTCTTCCGCTTTATCAGGCGGCGTGAGCAGTTTGTTGGATATAAACCCGGCAAAAGTCGCAAAAATCCCCACACCCGTTGTCATAACAAGGATACCAACGAGCCTCCCTGCACTGGTAACCGGGTATTTATCGCCATACCCAACGGTTGTGATGGTCACATAAGCCCACCACAGAGCATCACCGGCAGTGGTGATATTTGCATTAGGTGCCTTGCTTTCTACGGACAATACTAAAAATGAGCCCACTTCAAGGATGATAAGCACAGAAAAAATTAAGATATACAGGGCCGCTTCAGCCCGGTGATACGAAAGATAGTCCGTGATTTCTTTGACCCCGTGATTTTTAAGGAGCCTGTACGCCTTGAAAATCCGGAAGAGCCTTAAAAATCTCAAGGTTGGGGAACAGGCGAGCAAATCAGCCCATCCAAAGTCATGGAAGAAATAATAGGACTTTGACTTTGTTGTAGTGATCCGGTACACGAAATCAAGAACAAAAATTATCGTCAGGAACAGGTTGATTATTTCTACGACCTGGACTGCCTCGGGATTTACACCCGGGATAAAAACGATAGCCAGGTTAAAGATGGATAATACCGATACCAGGGCGATAAATATTTCATACCCAAACCCTTTTTCATTATTTTTTTCATCCTCTGAAACCATTCAGATATCCCCTGAATTAATAATGTAACCGAACTACTGAAAAACTATTTGCTGCATTCGATGCGTTTTTATCCGGCATCTGATGAAAAAAAGAAGTTACCCATCCACGATATCTTTTATTCATCCGGGTATTATTCATGTTTAACCCATAGATAAGCAGAAATTGAGATTATCATAACTGCCACCGCAGCACCAAACTCAAGAATACTGAATCCTTTGCTGAGGGTTAGGGCAGCCCCCAGGAAAATAACGGCCAATGCAATAACAATAAGCCCGAGAAGCTTTGTTTTCAGGTCATCAAGGTTGCATATCTTTACCCACCCGGGAAGGGGGGCTTTTGCAATAAAGAGTTCATACAGCCCCATTGATATCAGGTAAAAAACGGTCGCAACGAGAAATATATCGATTATTTCAATTGATCTGGCGAGGAAATCCTGGACCGCATGAAGATCAAAGCTGAAACTGGCGATGGCAAAGTAAACCCCTGAAAGGCTTAAGAGGAAGCCGTATATAAAAAGAACCGCCGATGTGATCCCGGTACCGATAACAGCGAGGCTGAAAAACCATTTACTGCCTATCGCCAGAGACTGAACAAAGGAATGAACGCCACCTTTTTCCTGGGAGTCATTTTGTGATCCACACGGACCTTCAGTGCTATTTACATCATCATTTTTCATTTTTTCCCACCTTGACTGGTTAATCTCTCAAAATTTAATTATTGTGATTTCTCATTTTGGAATATTTCGGGTTATCCCGGGTAAATATTCACAGGTATCCTTTTTTTCTTTCGGAATCTCAAATGGGAAATCTTTTTTTTTGAAAACTTCATACCCTCACAAACCAGCGATTTTCAGATAATTGGGGAATGTGGTTTAAGCATACAATTTCAGTACTCCTGGCATCATATGGAGCAGCACCGTTTGGAAAGGTAACCATGGATATATTATCCCTCTTGAAACCAGGGAGAATTCCAAAAATAGAACCAATAATAAGTGGCAGGGCAATTCCAATCCCAACGATGATCCTGATTGCCTTGGAGAGTTTCCGTTCAGGATTACGAAATATTCCTCTAAAGCGTAAAACCGTTTACACCCTGATTGTTAATAACAATTTAAGAGAAGTCAAGGTATGATTGAGATCTGATCGGGAAAACTTAATGTATTCCTTTTTGTCCCCCAATGAAGAGAAAAATTTCAGCATATCCACCTTGAAAAGAACTGATGAACAAAATATTGTCCTACGTAAATCTGCACATTTTTTCCTGGATCCTGATTTTTCCCCGGTTTCAATAAGGACTATCGGGTGAGGTAGTAATACAGGTAATATCTCTAACCTGATTACGAACAAGGGGAATAGATCATTTCAAAATTAGAAGAATTTCTTGGCCCGCTGCATGATGGGGTATGGGAGGTAATCGTCCCGAAAGACGCGGCAACCGATCCCCTTGACACTGACTGGATAAAATCTCCGATTAATGTTCCTTCTCCGGGGACCATCGCAAGTTACCGGAAAAGGGCAATTCCATTGCCATGAACAGCAGACAGAAATGGCAGGTCCACCTTGATAACCATGACCCAAAGGTCCACCCCTACCTTCATCTCGTTGACGATGCCCCCCTTCACCTCATGATCGGGGATACCATTGTAACCCTGATTGCCGGTACCAGAAAAAAGACGGGGGATAAAAAAGAGATCCTGGAAGACCAGAAAAAGTCCTGGAAGGAACAGGTCCTTGCCGGTATCCTTCTCATGCTCGTCGGGATATTTATCGCCGCAAACCCATTGCATACGTTTGAAGGCATCATGCTTCCTCTGGTCCCGCTGGCGATTGTCGGGCTTGGTATCATCACCTCATGGCACGGCATCGCGTTCAGTCCATTCAGAGTGCTTCGAGGGGGTCTTTTGTATCGTGGTATTGGGATCATAATTGCAGGAATAATCGCGTTTTACCTTCCCCTGACCTTGTGGATAGTTGTAATCCTTGGGATACTTGCACTATGGATGTTTGCGAGTGCCATTATCCTGCTTGCACGGGCGAGAAAAGGTCGTGCGGCAATTCCTGAGGATTTTACAAGCCGGATTCTCATCGCAATCCTCTCACTCCTGTTCGGGGTATTTATATTACTTGACCCAAAGAGCATGATTCACAGGTACTCCTGGTAATCGTTGGTGTCATCGCCTTTTTACTGGGGCTCATGGTGCTGGTTAATGGGATCAGGCTCAGAAGCAGGATGAATCGGGCATAATTTTTTTGAATAATTTGTTGTGATCCCTGCCAGTCAGATGTATCAGAGGGGAACTACAGTCCAGAAAAACCGGGTACGCCGGACAGGAATATTAATATGTTATATTTGGAAGTTACATATGCTGATGACTTCTCATATCGGAGTCACACTGCAGGAGTAGTATGACAACAAGTTTACCTCAAAAACCCAGCCGGATCATGGGTCCGGTGGACTATATTATAGTCAAATTTCCGGGGAACAAGTTTAGCGGGGAGATTGCCCCTGAACTTGCCAGGCTGGAACAAAATAAAACCATTCGCATTATCGACCTCGCGTTCGTATTGAAGGACCAGAAAGGTAATGTGTTAATTACTGAAGCTAAAAACCTCCCTGGTGTTGAGGGAGATGCATTCAGCGCATTTGCTGCAAAAGCCAGCGAATGGCTGTCAATTGACGATATTGAAGCGATTGCTGTAGTCTTACCGAATAACAGTTCGGCAGCGATTCTGTTATACGAAAACACGTGGGCAATCCATTTAAAGGAAGGGCTCCTCAATTCAAAGGCGGAGATGGTAGGTATGGGCCGTATCCCCCCAGAAATTGTCAGGAGTGTAGAGCAGAAGTTGATAGCACAGGGAGGTGTATGAAATGAGAGGAAGAGGATTAATGCTCGTAGCAGGAATGAAAATGGGCCAGCAAAAGGCAGCAGGTCAGGCCCAGGCACAGGCAAAGCAGCAGGCAGCAGTAGAACAGGCAAAGCAGCAGGGTGCAGCCGAGGCGATACAGAAACAGGCTGCACCGGCAGCCGGTGGTATGGATGATGCAACCATGGCACAGCTGCAGAAGCTGGCAGAACTTCATAGTTCGGGTATACTATCGGATGAAGAGTTCACCGCTGCCAAGAAGAAAGTCCTTGGTATGTAAATCCACATTACCTTTTTTTTCTGCAGGCGGATAATTATTCGTTATTTTAGATAAATTAATCCAGTTTAATCCGGCCTTCGGCAGTAAAATATAATCATAATATAATTATATAGTACATAACTATATAACTAAGTACAACTAACCCGTTAATGGACTTATGTCGTTGATAGAAGGCACGGCCGTAACGGTTGGACATCTCGGTATTGTAGCAGGGATGTTCGATAAACTCGGGATTGGAGAATATATCGATCAAGTTATACCGAAAACACGGCATCATAATGTTACCCATGGAA
>JAPKXR010000033.1 GCA_026394715.1 Methanomicrobiales archaeon
CAGTCTTAAATATGGGTAAATCGCCAAAATCAATAATCTCCTCAATTTGTTTTGTTAACAAAAACTTTTGGAGTGGTTTCCCATAATTTGCCCGCATCCACTTATTCGCAACAATATATGAGAAAACTCCTTTCGGACGAAGCAGCGAAATCCCTTTTTCGATAAAATAAGCATAAAGGTCCGCCGTTCCCTGATACACCTTGTAATGCGTCTCAAAGTATTTTTTCTGCTCTTTGAGAGATTCTTGCCTCACATACGGGGGGTTCCCAATAACCGCATCAAATCCCCCACCCTTCATAATATCTGCAAATTCCACGTCCCAGTCAAAGGCATTGATGCGTTTCGCAACAGCTGGATCATCAAGCGTTACCTGCACATCCTGGTAAATATCAGACCCTATCAATGAATTCCCACACTTGATATTCTCATGAAGCGAAGGTAAAGCCCGTTCTTTGAAGAGTTTAAGTTGTTTTGAAACAGTCTCCTCGTTTTCCTCTTCAAGCACCTTCAGGAGCAGGGAAAGTTTGGTCACCTCAACGGCCTGCCGGTCGATATCAACTCCGTAAATATTGTTGAGCAGGATCCGTTTCCGTTCGGCAGTTGTCAGGTTCCAGTCACTCCGGACCCGGGAATCGGAACCATTCGATGCCTTGTAAATTGGCAGGTTCTCCGCCCCTCTTGCATCAGGTGGGACCAGGGCTTTTACTTCATGAGAAGTTTCCCCTTTTTCCTTCAATACCGGAACCAGGTTCTCAATATACCAGTCCCGATGCCAATCGAGAAGCTTATCGTATGCACCGAGCAGAAATGATCCAGATCCGCAGGCTGGGTCAAGGACCCGGATTTTTGAGACTTCTTTAGGAGTCTTGCCTTTAATGAGTTCCCCGACCGTGTGCTCCACGATATAATCGACAATATATTCCGGCGTATAGAAGACACCGCCCGCCTTCTTTACCTCAGGCTTGTATTCGACCTTTGCCTGGTGGCCTTCGGTGAGCCGTATCACTTTCCCGAGGAACTGCTCATAGACATGGCCGAGGATTGCAGTCGGCAGGACAGAAAATTCAAACGGGCAGTCCGGGTAATAGAGACGTTTTATCAGGTCTTTCAAGACCTTGTCATCAATGGTGAGGGTAAGGGTATATCCATCCGGCATCTCTGGGTTACCCTTTTCCTCGCTGAAATGAAACAGGCCGGAATTATAGCGCTCGTCCGCATCCAGGAAGAGGGCACATAACTTCGTATAGGTCCCTTCCCCGTCAAGCACGTTTTTTAGGGTCTCGTATTTTTCAATTCCCCTGTCCTCACAAATCCGGAGAAAAATAATCCGATCAATCGTTTTCTGGACTGCATCATTCAGTTCATCAACGGACAATGTTGGGTTTCGCAGGGCGAGGTTCTTTGCAAGACGGTCCCGCCATTCTTCGATTTCGGCGAGAAAGGTATCATCGACGCTTGCAGTCCCTTTCTTCCCTTTCGTCTCGATTGCGTAGGCGTCAAATGAACCCTTCTGGATCGCAGACTTGGTGAAAACTGAAGAAAGATAATCCCATTCTTTTGCGATATCCTTGTAGGTGAAATATTTTATCCGCCCTTTTGTGGCGGGGTCACTGTTTTCGGGTTTAATCCGGCAATCATAGATAGCCCATTCTTCAAAATTGGTGAGGATATTGAGTGAAAGTTTTGCATTCCAACCATACCGGCGGACCTGGAGTGCGGATCGTGCATCATCGGCAATCTTTGAAGACGGTTTTTTTGTCTCAACGATGAACTTCATCATACCACCGAGGCGGAAGGCATAATCGATGAATTTTGTATTGGTATCCTGTCCACGGAATTTAATCGTCTGTTCGTGGACAACATCTTTGTAGGCCTCGGAATATCCCTGGTTGTTATCTACATCCCACCCAAGGGCACGGAAGAACGGATCGACAAACTCACGCCTCAATTGGGTCTCATTATATTCTCCCTTAAGGTAGATCTGCCTGAATGCTTCGTATCGTTGAATTAATTTTAGAACTCCCTCAGTAACTCCGGTTTCCTCACTCACGTAATTCTCCTGATGTAGATTGCAATACTAAGACGAATAAGGTTCTGATTTGTTTCTTGACTGCTTTTGGGATAATGAAATAATTTTGGGATATAAACCCGCAGGTGATAGTTGGAGGAAATTGATGGAAAAGAACGGGTCAGGTTTCTTCGTTGAGAAATATTTGACCATATCTTTGAGGAAATTCGGCTTCAATGACGATGCAACCCCTAATTTATTGATCCTGGCAATCTTCTCTTTGATGCCAGAAAAGGAAATAAAATCGCATATCTTCGAATAGTGGTTTACTCTTTAGTTCAAATGTCGGGCGCAATATTTCCTGGCGTACCTTGGATCGGTCCCACCGCTCGGTATCGGGCAGGAAGTACTGAGCGGAGGATACCAGGATGGGTATATTCTCACCGGTCC
>JAPKXR010000040.1 GCA_026394715.1 Methanomicrobiales archaeon
CGATCATAATCACCGACCGGGAAAAGTTATTGTCCTCCTCGCAGTGCCTGCGGAAGGATAAATCCCTCTATTATACGCCCGAATTAACGAAACGATACCGCTACCGGGGTATACACACCCCACCCCAACTTGTAAAATCCATTCTCGTTCGTTTAAATCGCCCGCATTTGGCTCCGATTGGGTTGGATGGCAGATAAGCCTAAATTGGGCGTTTTTCGTCAGATTCAACCGATATATGACCTTATTTAGGGTTTCACCCCTTTCCAAAATCCCATAAAAGACCTCCATAAACGCTGGATTTGCTAATCCCCAGCTTTGCCCATGGTCACATTAATGCCCCACCACCAGACACGATCAACCTGGACCCGGGCCTGACCATCTCATTCCTCAACCCAACCGCCACCTTCTCCGACGACATCAACCAGAACTCCATCGTCTTGAAGATGACCTCCGGAAGCGTTTCCTTCCTGTTCATGGGTGATGCCAATGCCGATGCCGAAACCCGAATGGCTAATAGCGCAACAAATTACCAGGCAGATATCCTCAAGGTCGGGCACCATGGCAGCGCCACATCATCCAGCTCAGCATTCCTATCCAAAGTCCAACCGAAGATCAGCGTCATCGAAGTCGGGCCGGGAATTCCTATCGTCACCCGACATCAGCGACATTGGGTCGCCTGGCCCAGGTGGGGTCCGCTATGTACCGCACCGACCTGAATGGCGATGTAACGGTAACAACTGGTTTTCCTTACATTTCTAAAGTAAGGTCATGGAGGGCCCATCGATAAAGTCCGGTATTGTTGCGATATGGGGTTGAATTCGCGAGGCACTTTGATGAGCCCGGATTACCGTATGCTTGCGATAAGGCAGGTTTAAACGCCGGTGACCGGTACGGTTTCGCATCTTAAATCACGAGCCGTCAGGGAAAGACCGACAATAGATTGGTTCAGATGCGTGAACATTAGCCGTACTTGACAAATCACATCGAACGGCTTAAGTAATGGGAGATGTAAAATATGTTTAGTGAGAGGTATAAAAAATGGGTGAACAAAAAAAGAGCAATGCTCATGAAAAAAAGTGGACCGAGCCACAGCTAACAGTTTTAGTTCGGAACACCAGCGATGAAGCGATATTACTCGGTTGCAAGCGGGATTCTGTAATCACCGGCCCAGATGGGATTAATGCAGGATGCCCAAAGACTGGTGATGGTTGCCCGTCATGTTATTCGGAAGAATATAGTTGACACGTTGGGAAGGTAAACCCGAACCATTCGTTTGCTAACAAACGTGTTTTACTCTTTCTCGAAACAGTCGGTCAACGACCAACAAATCCGTGAGTACACCCAACCGTAAACCCCGCCCCACAACCAGTCGCACCACCGGGTCACATACTGCCAGAGCCTCATCATTGAGGCCCTCTACTCGTAAAGCCGGCGGGTACGTTCTTTCAGGCGGCGTACACTTTCGGCTGAAGGGCGCAGTCTTCGGAGGGGATGCAGGGTATAACCGAGGAGTTCGAAGCCTGTGGTTATCCGCCCGATGAACCGTTTCTTCTTATGGACTACCAAGCCAAGCGCTGCGAGTTCCGTATGAACTCGCCGGACTGCGGTGCGTAACTGCCTACGGGTTTTTGCGAGAATCACAAAGTCATCCAGCTCAGCCTTCCTATCCAAAGTCCAACCGATGATCAGCGTCATCGAAGTCGGGGCCGGGAATTCCTATGGGCATCCGACATCAGCGACTCTGGGTCGCCTAGCCCAGGTGGGGTCCGCTATGTACCGCACCGACCTGAATGGAGATGTAACGGTAACAACCGACGGCATAGCGTCATCTGATACCAGTACGCAGGCTTTCAGGAAATGAGGTACATTCCGTTACACCATGAACAAAACCAGATCAGGGGTCAGAACTGGGCTTTTCCACGGTATTTTAAATAATTGGTTACTGCGATTGGGAACAGGGTTGCTATCATACCGATTATCGTTCCCTCATGGTTGCATATAGGGCTTATATTCCCGGCCACCGGTACTTTTGTATTATCGAGAGAGATCAGTGCAGCATGTTGCGGGAGCCACCATACCGCTTTCATCCCCATGATTTTTGCAAATGGGTCCTCAATCGGCTTCCCCTCCCTGCTATCGACGATCGTGACGATTTCGTTAAAAATATTTGTATTGAGGGGGGGGTCCTTCCATTTCAGCATCACTTGTGCGGTCCCGTTCACATAAGTGATCAATCCCTTAGAATTCGTGACAATAATTCCTGCAGGGATTTCTTCCGATTGCAATACGCAGGTCATTATCACTGAATGGTTTTAAGATATACCCTGCACCAGGTACCGTTTTCACATGCTCTAATGTCTCATCATCTGCCGAAGTCGTCAGGAAGACGCAAGGGACATTGTACCGTGAGAGGAGGATCTTTGCCGTCTCGATCCCATCGATTTCTCCCGGGAGATTATCAGCAATTATCAGCATATGGGGTAATTCTTCAGCCAGTTTTTTTATCGCATCCTGTCCTGACATGAATTTTGAAATCACCTTATAGCCGATCTTCTGAAGCCGGGCCTCCACAATATTCGTATAGATCGGGTCGCCTTCGACAATTGAGATTTTTACCTCGCTATCCATTGCATGCTCCTTTGATTACCCGATTACATGGATTCCTATCATAATATAAAGGACCATTCTTGTTATTGATCATACGTATATCTGCACCTCATCCGAATCAGGCAAGGATAACTGGTTGGTATAAGGGATATCGTAGAGGTGATAATACATTCTTTTTTTTCGTGAACCAGTCTCCACTTTCAGCATGGGCCATTCAACCATGCCAAATAATAAAGAAATATATCCACATTTACCTTTAGGTTTTTCATGTACCTCTTCACTATAGAAAGAAGGGAAAATCGGAAACTGCGGGGAGGGATTCCGAATTTTCCTTCCTGCTTGGATTGGATAGAGTGATGCCTATATGAAATTTGACGCCGAATTGATGGATTCACTAAAGGAACTTGCAAATATCGGGGCTGCACATTCAGCGACCACACTCTCGCAGCTGGTCAACAACCAGATCAATATGAGCGTGCCGGATATCGATCTGGTGGATATCTCCCGTGTCGGGGACCTAATCAGTGACACTATTACCACGATGGTCATCTTCGAACTCCAGGGCGATGTTCCCAACGGGGGATATCTGGTCCTCGAACTACCCGGGGAATCTGCTGCACGGATGGCAGGCATCCTTGTAGGTTCGATAGATACTGATAATCACCTCCACGAAATGGAACAGAGTGCCATTCTCGAAGTCGGTAATATCATGATCTCCGCATTTCTCAGTGCGTCTTCCGATCTCCTCGGTTTCATTATGCTACCCTCACCACCAATCCTTGTGGAGGATATGGCACACGCGGCGATTACCTCGCTGATTGCCCAGATGACGATGGATGTTGATGAAGTCATCCTCTTCAGGGTCCAGCTAAATACACCGGACCATGATATTTCCGGCAATATACTCATATTTTTAGAGGTCGGCATGCTCGAAAAGATTGCAGCACGAATGAGGGAGATGGTCGCCGGATAAATCTCTGCCGGTCGTTGTAATGAGGGTTATTTTGCACCATTCCTCCCGATCCGCCACATCCCCTTCGGCACTACCATCTCAAACCGTGCCCCCTTTCCGGGCTCCCCGGTTTCACGGATGGTAATACCGGTAATGTCAAAGATCTCCCGGACAAAGATGAGGCTCCCACTCGATGCACTGGTACCCCCGCTGCGTAAAAAGATCTGTTCCTTTTTCTCCGGCGGGATGCCAATACCATCATCTTCAAAGAATATCGTGGCCACTTCAGGTGTAACCGTGTGCCAGACCCGGATCCTGGTGACATGATCCCCGTGCTTCACGGAGTTCTCGAATAGACGCTGGCACACCTTTTCCAGCAATGGATCGGCAAATATTTCGAGGTCTTCTGTTTCTATGCTGTGTCGGATTTCACTG
>JAPKXR010000349.1 GCA_026394715.1 Methanomicrobiales archaeon
ATATATATCTAAGCCTTTTTATAGAGATTTGCACGTTTTCCGTGATCCAATCAGCGTAGAGAATGTACCCCTCGGAAATTATAGCCACTTTTTCTAGGGGGTCGGGAATGGGAAATAACAAGAAAACCTGAAACCAGTTTCTCTCTCAATATTCAGATAAAATTCGTCTCGTGTTCTTTTAGGGATAAAACATATATTTCCCCTACTTTATCCCCGACGACAATAGTCTTTCCATCAGAGGAAATATCCATTGATATGATAAAATTATTTATTATAAATGTACACAACGGTTTTTTTGTTTGAATATCGTATATCATGACGGTATCGCCGAAACCCAGAATGATTCTTCTTCCATCGGGTGAGAAAGCACAGAACTTTTTCTCAAATGGTTGATCGGATATACTGAATAGTTCTTTTCCCGAGAGGATATCCCAAATCTTAACCGTTGTATCATGGGAACAAGAAACCAGTCGTTTTCCATCTGGAGAAAAGCTACAGGAATGTATGAGTGAAGAATGGCCTGTCAGGGTTTTCTTGACAATGCCCGTTCTGGAATCCCATAATTTAATAGTACGATCCCATGATACAGAAACAATGGTATTTCCATCTGGAGAAAACTTACAGACGTTTATGATGCTTTCATGGCCGGATAGACAATATTTTTCTTCTCCTGCTCTGATATCCCATACTCGTAAGGTAGTTTCTTCAGAACCTGAAACGAGCAGATTTCCATCCGGGGAAATATCCAAACATTTAATCTGACCCTTGGTGCCACAAAGAGTTTTCCGCTCTGTTCCAGTCGATATATCCCAGATTTTTATTGTTGAATCTAACGAACCGGAAATGATCTCGTTTCCATCCGGTGAGAAAATGCATGTTGATATAAAACCTGTATGACCGATCATTTTTGTTATTATTTCACCAGATCCAGCATCCCATAAGATCAGTGATTTATCATAGGATCCGGAGAGAATTTTTCCCCCATCAGGAGAAAAAATGCATGCGATAACAGTCTCCGAATGACCTGAAAGTGTACCAATCAGACTACCTGATTCCAAATTCCAAATTTTAATTTTTTTATCAAAAGAACTTGTAACAACAAGTAAATTATTCGGAGAGATTGTGCAGGCAGTGATCAAGCCGGAATGTTTTTGCACGTATCGGTTTTCATCACTTTCAATATTCCAAATCTTGAGAGTTTTATCAAATGATCCGGAAACGATTTTTTTTGCATCCGGAAAGAATGCACAACAAGTCACTCCACCGGAATGACCATAAAGTGAATTCAGTTCATTTGCATTCTCAACATCCCATACCTTTAATGAATTATCTGCAGATGCAAAAATAATTTTTTTGTTATCCTGGGAAAATTTAGAGGAAAAAATCGCATTTGATGAATGTTCCAGTGATACGGGATGGTTCAGGCACTCCTTGAGATCCCAGAGTTTTATTGTCCTATCCTGAGAACTTGAGACTATGTTCTTTCCGTCCGGGGAAAAATCACAGGAGATTACTTCCTTGGAATGACCATGGAATGTTGCGATAATTTGCATTTTCTCAATATCGAACAGGTTTATTGATGCGTCATACGAACCATAAACAATCTGTTTGCCATCAGGAGATATCGCACAGCTGGTCAATTCCCTTATGCCAAAATCTCTTAACAGATTAATTCTGTAATTTCCTTCTTTTGTGTCTTTAAAACCAGCAATTTCCCTGCCTGTTTCTGAATCCCAGATCTTGATTGTGTTTGCGTCATCATATGAGCAGGAAATAATTCTTGATCCGTCGGGAAAGAATGAACAGAATTTGATGTGTTTTGAATGTCCGGTCAGAGTACGAAGAACTTCGAATGTTTCACTGTCCCAGATTTTCATGGTGCAATCAAGGGAACCGGAAATAATTTTTTTACCATCAGGGGAAAACCTGCAGCAGGAAATCTGTCCGGAATGTCCCGTCAAGGTGGTAATTATATTTCCCGTACGAGTATCCCAGATTTTTATGGTCTTGTCATCAGAACCAGATACTATAAGTCTTCCATCCGGGGATACTGCGCATGCATTTACCCAGTCCATATGACCTGTTAATGTCATCAGGCATTGATTTATTTGGGACGGTTTGTTAACCCATTTAAACCAGTACCTTCTGCGTTTTGCATTTTCAAGAGTGATTATTGCTGAAGTGGAAACAATCGAGGTGACAGGTTGGTTAACCGCTTGTTGGAGGGTTAGCTCCGGTTTCTTTGCAAGGATATGAATCTGGGATTTTACAAAATTTTTGAACAGTAAAAATTTTTCCGATATATCTATGTCAATAGGTTCTTCATCTGAAGATTTTCTTTGAGATTTCGAAGGAAACCATTGAGAATAAATTGAAAAATCATTGATCAAGAGATCCTTATTGCATTGCGGACATGGGATAACCTTACCAAGATTAAGTTTATCGATCTCACTCCATCCGAGGCAAAGCGGACAAAAAATGCCATATCTGTCGCTGAAAATGCGGGAAGTAAGTACGGGGTGCGCTAAAAAAAATTTTATTTTTACATTTTCATAATCATTGATAAGTTCATAGGCTAGGCCCAAGGAGCATTTTGCTTCAACGAACTCCAAATCCGTCAGTATTATCTCGAGGTCTTTAAGAAAATTTCCCTGCAACAAGTGAGACGGCAGATGATTGAGAGTAAAAAAATCCCGGCTCCCGGAGCGGTATTTTTCAAGGAATTTTTGTGCAAGGACTTTATGGCCATTTACCGGATCAATAGCATAGACATCGGCAAGAGGGAATCCGGTTCTGTCATCGGTACCGGTAAGCCAGTCGCGAAGGGATTTGTGAAAAGGACCAATCGATTCGATCGTTTTTGAATTTTTTACCTCCATATGGATGGGAAATAGCGATCCTAAGGTAGCTACCCTCCTCCGGAACTCCATTGTACTGATCCCGATTACTTCCGCAAGAAGTGTAATCGGAAGGGGTTCGCGCTGGGCACATATACATTCTAGAACCGGTTTTATCTCATGTACATAGAGCATATGGTCCTGAAATTGTCTTTGAAAAAATCGTTTATAGACCCCCCAGAGGCCCCGGGGAAATGCTTCAATATCATCGAGACTGATTTTTCCTGTATCCCATTCTTCAAAGAACATGACCAGATAGAGAAAATATCCCTCACTTTTGTCAATGATCTGGTCAAGGATTTCCTGACTGACAGAAATTTTTCTCTTGGCAAATTCAGCGATAAGATAGATATTCATATCGTTGAGATTCTCTGCCTGGTGAGCATCCAGTACGAATGGATCAAGATTTGTCAATGTGGTAATTACATCTGATTCCGGCCGGCTGGTTATAACCAGTCTTAACCATGGGGGGGTTTTTCCCCATTGCTCCTGAATAAATTGAGCTATTTCATTTTTCTGTCCCGTTTTTGCCTCATCGATTGCGTCGATCACAATAATGTACTGGTTATCCCCGACATCAAAATCATGTGAAAGGGGTTGAACGATTAATGTCTCAAAAAGGGTCTGCGTATTAGTCTCGATCTCGCTTTCCAGTTCGAGGTACTTGAGGCGTTGATCGTACTGGGGCAGATGCTGGGCGATCTGATATGCGATGGATAAAATTGCCCGTCGTGGATCTCCTTTATCTTCATGTCCTGCAATACAGAGGTGATAGGCAATTACTTCTTTGTATTTATGGCAGAGATAGGTTGCTATTGCCGTTTTGCCGATGCCGGGTCCTCCACATAACCAGAATACCCGTGATTTTGGCATTTCCGAAAGCCATGTATCAATCTTCTTAAATAACCAATCCCTCCCGATAAACCGGGCGATGTGCTTGCTGATCTCCTTATCAAAATTAAGCGGCCTCAGATAACGTTGTAACCGTGCCTGACCTCCTTCGAAGTCAAGATCTTCTGCTTCTATAGCGCGAATCAGACGTTCAAAGCGAACTTGATATTTCTCATTATGATAATTGATAGGGATCGAATCCCTCAAATCAAGGTACTGGATACGACAGATTGAAGTCGGAGGGCCATCATCCAGATATACTAATAAAATCGGGATAATGAGTTTCCTCTTCTCAAGCGCCTTTGCAATCTCGTTCAGGCAATACCCGTCACTTGAATTGGGATCATTTCGTTTTCGCCTTCTAACAGAATAGGGGGTCATAATCAGAATAACTACATCACATTGCTGTAGTCCTTCTTCAATTGACGTTTCGTAATCGATACCCTCTTTTATATCTACTTCATCAAACCAGATGGCATATCCCCTTTTTTCCAGATCGGTTTTAATTCGTAAAACGTCAGGTCGATACTCGTCGTGGCCATAACTTAAAAAAATCTTGCCTTTTTTTACTAAATCATTATTGGAAGACACAATGATCTCCATAAGTGATTAGATTTGAAAGGCTCCAAAATTTCAGGTATATAATAACCATTCACATCATCTTCCAAGACCGGGGGGAATCCTGCATGATATATTCACTTCATTTTCGAATTTCATTAGCTTTTCTCTGATGGATTATCCCATCAATCTTCTTCTTTGTCAACTTCAGTGTTGGGTTCGTTTCTGTATCAGTACTGGATATAGGAAATACTTTCAGGACTGGACAATTCTAAAAATTCTTCGTTTGGTATAAATGAAACGTATAGGATGAGAAGATAGGTCAAATTTTGATAGGAAATGCGAGTGTAAATCAGAAAGAAATTTTCCATATTCCTGTTTCATATACCCCAGATAGTAACTAACAATATAACTCCAATATTGAAGCCTTTTTTCAGGAGTTATGAAGTTTATTTTAGTTTTGTTTTTAAGTATAAAATTAGAAGAATCCAATGGTTTTTCTACACATTCAATCGTCCCTTCTTTGAACACAACATTCATTATTTATAGATAGGTTATAAAAGTGTCGGAAGTAAAACTGCAGCTCTCTTATCCATGTCCACATCCTGCCAGATCGTCAGCGTCTTCATTAGCAGCACGTTCGATAACATGCATGCGAGCGGAACTACCTCGTCAAGCGGGTCTTTATCCTAAATGCGAGAGTGGTACGAGCAACACAAACTTTGGCTGATCGATATTGACTTGCGATGGGGCCCTCCTAAAAATATAGCAACCCTCATCCCCTCCCACATCCTCTTTTGATCCAAGGAGGAAATATTACGGCGTTCTGGGATCACATAAAAAAGATCGGTTCACCTCAACTTGAAAAAGAATCACAACCGAAAAAAGCAGACCCCTGCGAGGAGAAGGAGTTCGCCCCACGATATCAGCAAGAGAAGATCAACGTCTTTGTCTCTTCGACCTTCCGGGATATGATAGCCGAACGGGACGAGCTGACACTACGGGTCTTCCCGGCACTCCGGAAGGTCTGCGAAGAACGGGGGATCGCGTGGGGCGAGGTGGACCTACGGTGGGGAATCCCGGAAGAGAAGAGCGAGCAGGGAGAGGCGCTGAGTATATGCCTGGAATATATCGAGAAGTGCCGCCCGTACTTCATCGGGATGCTCGGGGAGCGGTACGGGTGGATAGACCCTGGTGCTCCTGAGAAGGTGAAGGATGATTATCCATGGGTGAAGGAACAGGCAGAAAAATCGATCACCGAGCTTGAGATCCTGCACGGGGTCCTCAGAAACCCTGAAATGGCGACTCATGCGTTCTTCTACTTCAGGGATAAAGCATACCTTGAAAGCGAGAAGTTCAAAGCTGCCGTGCAGGAAAAAGACCGGGCCGGTTACATTGCGGAGAATGCAGAGGCGGGCCGGAAACTGGCAGACCTGAAGGAACGGATTCGCAAGTCGGGATTTCCGGTTAGAGAGAACTACTCAGATCCGGTGGTTTTCGGCGAACTTGTAAAAGAAGACCTGATGCGGGTGATCGACTCCCTTGCACCCCCACCGGCACCACTTACCGACGCGGAACGTGCCAGCGCCGCGCTCGACCGTGAGGACATGGCACACGAGGCTTTCGCGGCGAGCAGGTTCGGGGTCTACATCCCGCGGCTGGAGTATTTCGACCGTCTTGATGCCCATATTGCAGGAGACAGCCCGCCGCTCGTAGTGCTCGGCGATTCTGGCAGCGGGAAGTCGGCACTCCTCGCCCACTGGGCGTTCCGGTACCGCCTCCGCCACCCGGACGATCTCGTGCTGGTCCACTTCGTAGGCGCGTCCTCGGATAGCACCGACTGGACTGACATGCTCCGGCGGTTCATGGGCGAGTTCAAGCGGAAGTTCTTCATCACCGAAGAAATTCCGGTACAAGACGATGCCCTGATGGCAGCGTTCCGGAACTGGCTTTCGATGGCGGCAGCGCATGGCAAGGTTGTGCTGGTCATCGACGCTCTCAACCAGCTCGAAGACCGGAACGGTGCCCCGGATCTGGTCTGGCTCCCGCCCACGATACCGGGAAATATCCGGCTTATCGTATCAACCCTTGCCGGTCGACCGCTCGATGCGGTCAGGAAACGGGGATGGCCCACACTGAATGTGGAACCGCTCACGGTACCCGAACGGAACGCTCTGATCACTTGTTACCTCCGCAAGTACCGGAGAGAACTTTCCATTCCTTTAAGGGAGCGTCTAGCTGCTGCCGATCAGTCAAAAAATCCGCTCTTCCTCCGTGCTCTCCTTGAGGAACTCAGGGTACATGGGGAATTTGAACGGCTTACAAGGCAGATTGAGGAGTACCTTACCGCACAGACCGTAGATGAGCTCTACGAGATGATCCTCGCCCGGTACGAGCGTGACTACGAGCGCGACCGGCGCGGTCTCGTGAAAGACGCCGTCTCCCTTCTATGGGCGGCTAGGAGGGGACTCTCCAAATCGGAGCTGATGGACTTATTAGGGACGGGCGGTAAACCGCTGCCCGCTGCCTACTGGGCGCTGCTGTATCTTGCGATGGAGCATTCGCTTGTCGAAAAGGACGGACGCATCACCTTCTTCCACGACTACCTACGGACTGCCGTGGAGCACCGGTACCTTCCTACAGTAGAACTGAAACGGACAGCGCACCTGCGGGTTGCCGACTATTTTGCCGTTCAGCCGGAAGGTCTGAGGAGGATTGAGGAACTCCCCTGGCAGCTAGCAGAGGCTACAGAATGGGACCGGCTTGTGGCGCTTCTCACCGATCCGTCGTTCTTCATGGCAGCTTGGAATGTCCGGGAGTATGACGTCAAACGGTACTGGGTACAGACAGAGGCTGGGTCTGCCCATCGGATGGTTGAAGCATATCGACCGGTAATCCGTGAACCGGCACTAGTCCTATTATCGTTTGTATGGACACTTCGCACTCTGCTCTATCAGACAGGGCACCTTGACGAGGCAAGTGCTCTGGGAGAGTACCTGATCCAGTCCTCAAAAGAATTCGGGAATTTCGACTCGCTGCCGGCATGCCTCGGCA
Organism: Methanomicrobiales archaeon; assembly: GCA_026394715.1. Lineage (GTDB taxonomy): Archaea > Halobacteriota > Methanomicrobia > Methanomicrobiales > Methanospirillaceae > CAIKOD01. Next base: position 7,401 of record JAPKXR010000349.1, read on the forward strand.
ACCAGGCGAACATCCTCTACTCTCGCGGAGACCTTGACGGCGCGATGAAACTCCACAAGGAAGAGGAACGGATCTGCCGGGAACTCGGGAACGTCGACTCGCTGCAGGCATGCCTCGGCAACCAGGCGAACAACCTCTACTCTCGCGGAGACCTTGACGGCGCGATGAAACTCCACAAGGAAAAGGAACGGATCTGCCGGGAACTCGGGAACGTCAATGGTTTAGCGATATCTCTCATAAATCAAGCCCTCATTCTTGCACAGCAGAACCGTCATCAGGAGGCGCTCTCTGCCGCTGAAGAGGCATACCGGCTGGCATCCGGTCATGGCTATGCTGCACTTGTAAAACAGATATTGCCGAATTTGGAGGGGATCCGGAAAGGGAAATGAGGGATTATTTGGAGATTATAAAAATCAAAAAGAACTAACTCAAAAATATTTAATCTACATCACTGGCTTTCTTGACAATCCCCACTATTCCCGCCACCCTCTCCCCCAGCCGCTCAACATTCACCGAAAAACTATCCCCGGGCTCCTTATCGATGAACATCCCATTCCGTTGAGACGCCTGCTGGAAGAGAGCCAGTCTCTCTGAGTAAAGGAACGCTTTTTCGTGAATGTCTGTCTTAAATCCCTGAAGCGCCGGGGGATCTGTGCATC